>CAYMEI010000006.1:2500-18959 GCA_964389605.1 uncultured Candidatus Saccharibacteria bacterium
TTCTGTAGGTTCTGTAGGTTCTGTAGGTTCTGTAGGTTCTGGGTATAGATTTTGCACAAAAGCTGGCATGCTATTATCTTGATTTTGGCCATCTGCATCTCTTGCATCTTCAACTTTAGGGCGCTCAATCCCCCGAACTGGGCTGTATGGAGAGAACACTAAAGAGTAGGCCAGACCTGACATCAAAAGCAAGATTCCAACACTGAGAAGCTGAAATCTTTTTGATCTGGAAAGAATTCTTTGTGCAGGTGTCTGAGGCTTTCTTGGTTTATTAATGTTACCTACCCATTTTTTTACCTCTCCTGCTCTTCTACTTGTCCAGTCTGTCGCACCTTTAATTACATTTCTAATAGATTTAGTTGGGTTTTCTACAGCGTGTATTTGAGCAGCTTGCTCTTCTTGAGCAACTTTATTAGAATACTCTTTGGCACAAATAATTAATTTATGCACCAAAAAAGCCCCACTATTTAATCCTTTGGGATTATATGAATTTTTTTCAAGCAAATTAACTATGGCAGTAATTTGCTCTGCACTAAGTGCACTTGAATCAAAGTCTAAATCTTCATTGATCAGGTGATCTAAAGTAATTTGATTAGCAAGGGTCTCCTGATTTATGGGGCATAAAGGTGTCGTGGCAACAACAGGTTGAGGTGCTTTATTGTTACTTCTTGCTTCTTCATCAGTACCACCGCGCAGTGCCTCTACTGTCATTTAATTCTGGTTTATCCAAAAATCATATCAGATATGGACCTAAATACAATTCTTAATAAAGGATATGAGCTTTTTGCCCCGGCAGGTGAAGTGATGAATAGGCCAGTTTAAGTACAAAATAAAAAAAGCATGGGTCAGCCCATGCTTTTTTGTGCTTTTTTTTGTGTACTTAGTTTAACTCTATCTCAAATCCAGCAACTTTCTCGCTGTCTTTTTCTATATCTTGTGTGTAAGATATAAATCTGGAGATATTTTCTGGTGTAGATTCTTCCATTTCCTCAAAATCAATCTCAAAGAAATACTTGTAATCCATGCTTTCTTCATTATTAATTTTTAGTTCCAGATCATCTATACTTTCTGAATAAACTAGGAAGTATCCGTCTTTTTCTATAAATGACATATCAGCACCATTGCTGTTTAAGACTTCTACCATCTTTTCAACATTTGATTCTTCTGTGTCACTTAAGACCAGTACTCCTGCGGAATATCCATCATGCTCCAGAATTTTTAATTCGGTGTTCCTAAGAGCCGGGTAAACATCTTCAACAAAGGAGAATGGCTCAAACTGTGATCCCAGATCCGGGTCCAGATTTGAAGATATAGCAGAATTTACAATATCTGAAGATACCAGATCATCTACACCTCTTAGAATTTCACTGGAACTGTTAAAATAAGAGTACTCTTCAAGTGCCCCCTTAACACCAAGCATAACTATATTTGAACCTATTTTTGCAGCGAACACTTCTTCACGGGTCATCAGCCCCAAGGATCCTACCATGTCAAAAGTATCGGCAGATAGTGTTCTAAGTTCATCAAAGTTAATAGATTTAGTATATGCTTCTACATATTTTCCAATAGCATCAAGTGTTTTATTTGTGGATACCTGAAGGTCATCAAATGATATTGTAGCTACTTCACCATCCAAGGTTACTGAATTTAAGTCTGCACTTCTGTAATCGTTGTAACTACTTTTAAATCTTTCCCTTCCAGAACATCCAAACATTTCTGCATCTGCTGAACAGGATGCATAAAGATTCATTTTTTCGCCCCAGTCTTCTTTGTATATTCCAGACACTCTTGTATTTATGTCATTCAGTGTGTCAAATGCAAAATTCACCCATTCTTTAGATAAAGATCTTATCTCTGTTTCTGTTTCACTGTCTATGTCTACATCTGCAGAAAATTCTTCCAGTGCAAGGTCTGCCATGTCCATAATAAATTCCTGTGTATGCTCATATGTTTCTTTAGCACTTTCCAGGTTTTGGTCTATAAAGTCTGAGTCCATTTGCTCATAATCCATAAAGTATTCTACAAATCCACCCTTTAAGTTTACCTCCCTGTTTCCACCCAGTTTGCTGGTATCAAGCTCTGACATACTAAGGTATGAATAACCATTTTGTTTATACGCAAAAGCCATCTCTCCGGATACCTCATCTGACTCTACCATAATTGTATATGCATTACCACCATCTTCTTTAATAGACAGCTCTACTTCGTCTCCCATTTCTGAGCCTACGCTCTCTATAATATTTTTTATTTCATCAAAACCTGTTTCGCTTTCACTAAAAAACACAAAGCTATTTTTACTTAAACTGCCTGTGTACATGTCTACATAATAATCTATCAGTTTTTCCATAAGTGCTTCTTCCAAGTCACTTACAGGATTAAATGGTGGATCCACTTCTGCAGGCTGTAGTGGATCCTGTATAACTATATCATCTTCCTGCTGAAATGATACATATGGACTGATGGTACTATCTGTAAGACTGTATTCTTCAATAAAAGAACCATCAGGATACACAGCTTGTTCAATAACCAGTCTTAACAAATCTTTCTGTGCTCCAGTCAACTCAAAGTCGCTTGGCATCACAAAGAATCCAGCGGTATCAATTTTGGATAAGTTAATAAAAGAATCTTTATTTTCTCTTAGAATATCAGCAGATTCTGAACCTTCTTCTAAATTCTGCAAAGTCTCATCTATATTATCCTCAAGATCTTTTCTTAAGTCTTTAATTGTTGTTCCTGTAGTTTTATCCAGAAAATCATCAAAAGATCTATTATTATATGCCAAATCAATCCCCATGACCATAAAGGCATTTTCTGGTATATTCTCAAGACTCCTTGAAACAAAAGAATCTTTGTTGATCACATTATCCTGTTTTCTGTCTAGTAAGCTGTTTATAAAATTTGTGTACTCTTTTATTACAGGCATATCTTTTCCTGCATCGCTTTGCCCAAATGCATATGTTCCACCTAAAACCAGAGAAAGCCCTGCCAGCGTGAGCGTAAATGTTCTTAAAAATTTATGTTTCATATCAATTAGACCTCTACCATCATATTAAAATAATTAACTGTTCAATCAATATGAGGGCATTGTTTTTGAAGAGCAGGAATGTTTTTGTAGAGATTTTTATGGATTTTTAGAATTCTTATTTATAAAACCCATTAAGCGGTATACGGAAAGTGCTTAAATGTCTTGATTATATCAAGGTGCTACAAGGAATGATGTATAAATTTACAATCTACACAAATTAAATCTAAGAATTTTTTATCTTCTTTCTCCAAATATCTGTAGCAAGTTTATAAACAATCCTATCAGGCTGATGTATAAGTTTAAAGCTGCAACTATGCTCAATCTAACTCCAGCTTCAGGGTTATTCTGTGCAAACTGATTAAACTGTTTAAGCTGCTGACTTTCGTAGGCTATAAGACCTGAAAATAAAAATATAGATATAAAAGACCCTATCCATGCAATAGCTTCACTCTGAAGAAAAAAGTTTACTACGCTTGATATAATTACCCCAACAAGCATCATAATTAATATATTTCCCATTGTTGTAAGGTCTTTCTTTGTAGTAAATCCAATTAAGGACATTGCCCCAAAGGTAGCGGCTGTTAATAGCCCTATCTGTAAAATAGAGCTGAGGGTAAATGCCAGAAACACAAATCCAAGGGTAACACCAGTTGTGAGTGAATACACTACAAATAACAGAAATGCTAAACTAACAGAAGAATTAAGGGCTGCCTTGGATACACCATAAACAAGACCAATCTGGATACCAAAAAAAAGCAGGAATCCAAAGTTATTTCCAACAAAAACCTCAAGGATGGAAGTATTTATTTCTGCAAGATAAAAACCAACCATACTGGATAGTGCCAGAGCACCTGCAATCCACAGATAAACTGTTGGAAGTATAGAAGACCCTGCTACCTCTCTTACACTTTGTGTATTATTAAATTCTTGCATTGCTATGCATATTTTAAAATTCTATGCCAATTGTCAATTAATATTTACTATTATTGCTTAAGTCATAAATTTAAGATGTGTATAATCTGGTAGTACATCCAAGCGAAGTGCTGAGGAGGAAAAGTAGAGATGTAGATTCGTCAGAAGGTGAACTGGTACAAGAGATTTTAAGTAAAATGCAGGAGGCTGTTAGTGTTGAGGGCGGGGTTGCAATTGCTGCTCCGCAGATTGGGTATAATTTAAATATTATATTAGTGCATTATATAAATGATCCATCAGATCCTGATCACAGAATGGAACCATTTGAAAGCCACAGGCGCGAGGTGTTTATTAATCCTAAAATAGTATTTAAAGGGAAGAAAATTATAACAGGAACAGAGGGATGTCTTTCCATTCCTAGCAGAAAGTCTGATGTGGTACCCAGACATTTTGATATAAAAATTGATTATATGGATAAAGACTTTAACCCCAGAAAACTCAGGGCTAATAAGTTTTTTGCCAGGGTTTTACAGCATGAAATTGATCATCTGAATGGGATCTTATTTATAGATCTTATTAAGCCCGAGGATGTAATAGATGCGTAAAAAGCCCCTACTGTATCTGTTTTTAGAGATGCAGACAGGCACAAATTGCGTACTGGTTAATCTGACAAAATAATTACCTTAAAACCCAGAACACTTTACAGCTGTTGTGTGTAAACTGTTGTATATAAAATGTAAAGACACAAAACTATGAGTTTTTACTTTTTTATTTTTATTGCATTTACCCTATTAAACATTTAAACTCAGAATGATAATAGTAGAAACCAGACCAGAACAACTAAAAATAATCTAGGAGCTAGAAAAAAAGCTTGGCAAAACAATCCCCAAGCTTGATAAAACTGCGGATAATATTGGATACAACGATGTTGGCTATACTCTGGACGAGGAGGGTAATATCAACGATCCTGGTTTGTATAGGTGTGGGGTAAAAACTGAGCATCTGAGGCGTATTGGTAACCTTACCTCTTTAAGTAGGCTTGATCTTCGTTCAAACCAAATAACGGACGCAACGCCCATCAAAGACCTTATCCAAAAGCAAAGGGAGGTGGGTGGGCTTGTGCTTGAGGTGAGTTCTTCTACATCTTGGGAAATTGGCAAAGCAACACTTGGTGACAACCCTCTCAAAACCCCACCAATGGAGGTGGTGGCTCAGGGGACGGAGGCTTTTTTGCGGTGGTTTGAGGAAAATGGAAAAAATCAAAATTTTAAAGAGAGTGCTAAAGTCAAAGATGATATTTCTGCAAAAGATGAAAGCTCTGTAGATAAAACAGAAATAGCAGGCGATAAGACAAAAAATAATGATGTCATAAGCGAGCAAAAGCCTGAAGATGAGGTAGAAAAAAACAAAACCTCACCAAAAAGATACATAACTAATGGCACTCCACATCTAAAAAACGTTAAGGAAGATGCTCTTGGGGCAAAGAGCCTTGCCAAAACAATTGCTCCACTACTAGATAATATGGCATATGACCTCGAAACTATGTTTGGTGTTTTTGGCCATTGGGGTAGAGGAAAAACCTTTTTTGTAAATGAACTCATAAAAATTCTTGAAAACAAAAAAGACCCCAAAATAAAGCTAAAGCACTAATATATTCATCTCAACTATCATGCTTGGAGATATCAAAACACTCCAGCCAACTGGGCATATCTTTATCAAGTTCTTTTAGATGGTTATCTGGACGATAAAGCAAGTAAAGACAAAAGCTCCCCAAAACCTAGAAACTGGTTAAAAGAGCAAAACGCAATTATAGATCTCAATATCGCAAGACTGTATCCTCGAGCTTCAAATTTTTTCAAAAAAACTTTCAAATTTTTAGTTAAATTATGGCAAACCCCATGGTGGAAGAAATTATTGTGCTTTTTTGGTGTGATTATTGCAGTTGGTGTAATTGGATTAGCTTTTAATCTAATTTATGAAAATGTTTCTTGGTTTGAAAATACTTATGATGTTGTTTTAAATTTTTTAAATAGTGTTTGGTCTTTTATTTGGACAAAATCTGGTTTGCAAAGTATTTTTGATTATGTGTTTCAAACACCTTTTGTAGTTTTTATTCTTCCTATCCTTATGGGATTAGGAGTATTTGGACACCCTATTTGGAACGCAATTTCAAATCAAGATAATCTTATAAAAGCAGGCTCTACCGCTCAAAAATTGATGAAAAAATTTGGCACCCTCAAAACTTTTCAAGATAAGTTAGGAGTACAAGCTGAAATAGATAGAGAAATTGAAACTTTATTAAAATTATGGATACTCGAAACTGATGGCAAAAGCAATAAAAAGGCAAAAGGTAAGCTTACCAAAATTTTACTTTTCATTGATGACCTGGACCGTTGCAATGAAGAAGGATTAATCGAACTCATAGACTCCTTGCGGATTATGTTAGACCAAGAAGAGATTCGCAAACGAGTGCAAGTTGTAGTTGCTGTTGATGAAGAGATTCTGGAGCTTTCCATAAACCTAAAGTATAGCAAGTTTACTGACTATGAAAACAAGGAAAATCCGAACGAAAAAAACAAACGCAATTTTGCTTTAGATTATTTTGATAAGCTGTTTTTATTAGGGGTTAGACTTTCTGAGTTGACCTTGGAAGACATGCAAAAATATCATAAAGAACTTACTAAAGATGATAAAAAAGAAAATACTAAAACAACGGAAGAGACTAGAGCTGATGAAAACCTACACCTACAAATAATGAAAACATCAAAACTTATAGATGAAAATTCAATATAAATAGATGATAATGTTTCTTCAAGAAAAGAGCCTAAAAAAGAATCAAAATTAGAAGAAGAGCAATATCTACAACCTACAGAACAAGAAATACTAGAGCAAATTCATTTAACAACAGAAGAGGTTGAATCTATAAATGACATTCTAGGCAGAATTAGCGAGTCTCAAGAAAACTTTACCCCACGACAACAACTAATCTTCACTTTCCGCTATCGCATACTCTAGTTTATTGGATAAAAAAGATGCCAATTATGATCGTGAAAATGGAGAACACACCAAATATCTAGCCAAACGATTATGGCAAGAAACTTGCAAAAAAAGAAACTGGAACTATCAAGAAGCAGAAAATGAAGAAGGTTTAAAATCAGATTTAGACTCTGATAAAATTAAACAAGTGCTAGAAATAGTAGTGCCGTATTAGTAGATATTGTTATGTTTGGGTTTATCTAGGGCGTAAGTTTTAAAAAACTGAAATTAAACCCTGACGGGCAGATTTGTTTTTGCATTTTGCTTTTATACTGGATGTAAATCTGGTATTATTTATATTCCCAGATTTTCAGATGATACAGCAGGATTTCGGGTCACCACATTTAAAGAAATATGTGATCCTGACACTTGTATAAATAGAGCATCTGGTTAAATCTTGAGACTTGTAACATCTAGCTAGTCCGGAAGGTAGGATTTGAACCTACGAATGGTGGATTTACAGTCCACTGCCTTAGGCCACTTGGCGACTTCCGGTCAATTTTACATTAGATTGTGATAAAATTTGGTCAATTGATAGCTATAAAATTTCAAATACTAAACTTTATCATTAAAAAATAAGTAACATGTTCATAAAACTTTCCTCTGCACAAAATATTGGTATTGAGTCAGAAATAATAGATGTAGAAATTGATATAACTCCAGGCATGCCTAATTTTACTATTGTTGGAATGGCAGGTAAAAGCGTGGATGAATCCAGAGAGAGAGTAGCTGCATCTATTAAAAATACAGGCGGGACATTTCCATCTAAAAGGTTAACAATAAATCTGGCCCCTGCTGAGTTGCCCAAAAATTCAACCAACTTTGATTTGCCAATGGCTTTAGGAATTATGGCACTTAGTGGAACAGTAGATCCGGATGATCTGAAAGATTTTCTGATTCTTGGAGAACTAAGCCTTGATGGAAAAGTAAGGGGGATTAATGGGGTAGTGTCAGCCTGCATTAAAGCCAAAGAACTGGGTATTCAAAAGCTTGTGTTACCTGCAGGAAATAAAGAAGAGGCAAACCTGGTTAAGGGTATGAATATATTTTTTGTAGAGTCTTTAGAAGAATGTGTGCTTGGTCTTAAAAATCCAGATTTTTTTGTAACAGATGGTAAATTTGAAGATACAGATAAAAAATATTTTATAGACTTTTCCGAAATTAAAGGACAGGAAATTGCCAAGCGATGCCTATCTATTGCCGCATCGGGTGGTCATAACTGTCTGTTTTCTGGGCCTCCGGGGTCTGGAAAAACTTTATTGTCCAAGGCAATGCCAGGTATTTTACCCGATTTAAACGAAGAAGAAATTCTGGAGGTTACAAAAATTTACAGCCAGGCTGGGCTTTTAAAAAATGGTATTTTTACAACCAGACCTTTCAGGGCACCTCATCATACAATATCTTTTGCTGCAATGGTAGGGGGAGGGAAAAATATAAAGCCAGGAGAAGTTGCACTTGCACATCTTGGGGTGCTTTTTTTGGATGAATTGCCTGAATTTTCTAAAACTACACTTGAGGCACTAAGGCAACCTCTGGAAGACAGACAGGTTACAATTGCAAGAATAAGTGGAAATTTAACTTTTCCTGCCAGTTTTACTTTTTTATCTTCTATGAATCCTTGCCCCTGTGGTTATCTTGGGGATAAAGAAAAAAGCTGTTCCTGCACACCTTACTCAATAGACAAGTACAAAAAAAGAATTTCAGGTCCTTTGCTGGATAGAATTGATATACAAATAGATGTACCAAGAATTTCTCCAGAAAAGCTGTTAAACTTTAAGCCGGGCGAAACTTCTGAATCTTACAAGCAAAGGGTTATAAAAGCTCGTGCAATCCAGAAAAGCAGATTTAAGGATTTGCACATAAAATTAAATTCAGAGATGTCTGCAAAAGAAATTGCTTTATTTATTAAACTGGATGAAAAAACGGAAGACTTTTTAAAGACGGCGGCCAGCAGGTTAAATTTATCGGGCAGAGGAATCCATAGACTACTCAAGACTGCACGAACAATTGCTGATCTGGAAAACAGTAATGATATTGAGATAAATCATCTGGCAGAGAGCCTGCAGATGAGGGTTAAGGCATGACCTGGTATTTTTTTATGTAAGATTTTCTTTTACTGGTTTTATATAAGAAAATTCAGGCATATCTTCTGGTATATTCTGGTGATACTCTACATCCTGAGTCATTTTCTGTAGTTGAGCCTGTGCCAGCCCGGGTAAAAATCTGTATAAAAAAGATATACTTTTTGCCATAGAGGGTATGATCACTTTCTTTTTACCGGTAAACATTGCTTCATAAATGGCATCTGCAACATCCAGCGGATCAATTGCATCACCTGTTTTTTCTATATCAATATCTGCTTTATTTTTGCTAAAAAACTCTGTTTTTACGGCTCCTGGGTGAATAGTTGTTATGTTGATATTATATTTTTCCAGCTCCATTCTTATGCTGTCTGCAAAACCTGTAGTAGCCCACTTGGTTGCAACATACACAGACCAGCCGGGGAGAGTAATAAGCCCGGCTAGGGAAGATGTCATTAATATATGGCCGTATTTTTGCCTGACCATAACTTCAGAGGCCATTTTGGAGACCATTATCATACCAGTTATATTTACATCAATCATTTGTGTAATCTGTTGGGTAGTCAGTTCGTATATTTCTGCAATATGTCCAAGCCCTGCATTACTTAGCACTGCATCAAGAACCCTTCCGCCTGCTGTAGCTTTTAAGAACAGGTTTTTGATATCTTCTATTTTTGTAACATCTGCAGGTACTATTTCTGCTGTGCCTCCTATTTTTTCAACTTCTTTTTTTACCACCTGTAATTTCTCCTGATTTCTGGCAGATAAGATAATATGGGCTCCATCTTCTGCACATCTAAAAGCAGACGCTTTTCCAATCCCACTGGATGCACCTGTTATTAGAATATTTTTATTTTTAAGCTTCATCTTTTTATTGTAGCAAATATTATGCCTGCTAAAAGCATTTACAGTAAAATGCCTTAATTATGGAGAATATTTGTAATTTTTGCTATTAGTTCAGGAGCTGCAGGCAGGCAACAGTTTTGACATTATTGTAATTTTTATTACGATTTTTTAGATGGCAATTACAAATGATCCGGGCAATGAAGGGGGCGAGGCTTTAGATGAACAGAAATCTATTCCGCCTTTGCGTGGGAGTAGTTATCAGTCATCACAAGAGAAGAGCTTGGGTTAAAAAGTATCTTAGGCGGACTTGCAATATCCCACACGATATAAATACTTGTAGCTTGGTTCTGAAAATTTTAACAGGAGGTAGGTAGTATGATTGATCACTTTTATGTACTGCACCAAATTCTGCATTTATATAATCTTTTAGAGCTGGTACACTTCACAACCCCCCCCCTGGTATCTCTTGAGATGAAGGCGGCTTTCCTAGGGTATCTTTTACTGCTTTAGATGTATCTTCGTACCCGATAACAAACTTTTACAGCCTTCTTTCTGTAAAGTCTGTTCCCGCTTTACTGTATGCTCGTCTTTGGTCGGGCAAAACCAGTCTTGTTCAGCGGAAAATCTTCTGACCTCACTCGTACCGACTGGATATTTAATCTTACCATCTCAATCTGCGATCTCTTGAGATGGTTTAACAGGAGCTTCTTCTCTTGTGAGGACAGTCTTGTTTTTTGTGCTAAAAAAGGGGTGCTTTGTTTTTTGGGAGGTGTATAACAGGAACGGCAGTCGCTGCAAAGCAATTTAAATCTCGCCCAAGGGTTCAGTTTGCCAAAAAATAAGCACAGTCTATTTTGAGCAATAATATATTTTATTATTATTCTCTTCCAATCTGCCGGGGATAGAGAATCCTGCAGCCTTTTTGTGTCCTCCCCCTTCCGGGGATATTATCTGGGCTATTTTTCTAACATCTAGGCTATTCATTGTTCGCAGACTCCCCCTGACAAACCCGTCTCCTCTGTCACTTAAAAGTAGTGTTACAGGAGATTCGTCTATTCCCTGTATAAAATTGGATATACTGCTTGTGCTTACATCTTTAAGATCGCTAAAGTCTGTTTCAAGTAAGTATGTATAAATCAGGCTGAAGTGTTTTGACATTGTTAATCTGCTAAGGGCTCTCCCAAAAGAGTGTAATTTGCCAAGACTTTTTTTATTTAGAAAGTTGTATATTTCCACTGGATGCCTTCCTAGTATACGGAGTAGCACAGAGGATGCCTTGAGGGTATTATATCCTGTATTGTCGTTAAAAAATGCGTTTGTGTCATAATATATACCACTCATTAAATTAAACGCCATGTCCTGATTTATTTCAAAACCCACCTCTCTGAAGAACCAGAAGACAATCTCAGAGGTGCTTGAATAATTAGTAAACTTAAAATTAAAATGTGAGGGATTTTCTTTGTATGGGTGGTGATCAACTACTACAATAGGGTCAAAATTAAAATAAAATTCCGGATACATTTCCAGTAAACCAGACTGTTCGCCCGAATTATCCACGTAAATAATGCATTCAAATTCTGATATGCCCGGGAGATTATCTTTTATTTTATTTACCAGTGGTAAAAAATTATAGACCTCCCCCGGTGCATCAAGTGTAAATAAAAACACCCTTTTCCCAAGGCTTTCAAGATATATTCCCATACTTACAAGAGCGCCAATGCAGTCGGCATCTGGTTTTGTATGCCCTATTAAGAGAAAACTGGAATACTGTTTACATATACTTTCAAGATTTTTGAGCATTACATAAGAATCTATAAAATTGAATGTGTTTTGTAAAGTAAGATATTAAAAATCCCTGACCAGGATATCTTTTTGCTTCATACTCAGTTCTTCTCTGCTCATTTTAGGACCGGTTGGATTTCCATCTATGTATCTACGGGTTTCTGCGTATAAAAAATCCTTGTTGTTTCTGGCGGGGTCTTCTATTACCAGATTAAGAAGGTGGTTTTTGATTTCACCAATAATTTTTCCGGGTCTCAGATTGAAATCTTTCATGATCTCTTCTCCTGAGATATTTAAATCATGGTCATTTATTGGGTGGTGTCTTACTTCAAATGCCCTTTTTTCAAATTCTAAAAGTCTCCATGATTTGGCTTTTTTAGTGCCAGATCCAAGCCTGTCTGCTACTCGCAAATCAATAAAATCTTCCAAGTTTTCCGGTCCTATTTTTTTTAATGCTCGTCTTACCGCAGAATCTGTAACATTTTCATCATAAAAAAACATATGATTTCTGACCAGGTGTGTAATGTATTTAATTTTCTCTTTTGAAAATTTTAATCGGTTTAAGATGTCTTTTGTGATTTTTTCAGACATAAATTCATGCCCATAAAATGTATTTATACCATCTCTTTCTTCCAGTGTTTGGGGTTTACCAATATCATGAAAAAGAGATGCCATGCGAACTTCAAGCTTTCTGGAGGGGCAATTTTTTAAAGAATAAATCAGGTGATTGAATACATCATATATATGATGACCTCTCTGATCTACTCCTTTGCACATCAAAAGCTCTGGGACTATATAGACAAGTATATCCATCTTATCAAGCATCTGTAGAGCTTTATAAGCATTGGTGTCAGAGACCATTTTTATCAGTTCGTCTCTAATTCTTTCTGCAGATATCATGCCAAGAAGGTGGGCTGTTCTTTTGAGTGACAGGGCTGTTTTTTCTTCTATTTTAAAGTTTAATCTGGAAGCAAATCTTATAGCTCTCAGTATGCGTAAAGCATCTTCATTAAACCTTTCCTCTGCACTACCTACAGCTTTTAGTGTGCCAGATTTTAAATCATCTATGCCTCCAGTATAGTCATAAATGTTTCCAAATTTATCAATTGCAAGTGCATTTATAGTAAAATCTCTCCTTTCTGCATCTTCTCTCAAAGAGCTGGCAAATTTAAGGCTTGAGGGGTGTCTTCTATTAAAATAATCTGACTCTGTCCTGTAAGTAGTAACCTGTACCTCACCAATTTCTGTTAGCACGCCAACGGTAAAAAAATTGTTATTATAAAAAGACTTTGGGAAAATACTTTGTATTTCATCTGGGGTGGCATTTGTGGTAATATCAAAATCATCAATATCTACGCCTAAAAGTAAATCTCGCACAAATCCTCCAACAAGATAGGCATCAAATCCATGTCTGTCTAAAGTATCCATTACTTCAAAAACTTCTGCTGGAACCTGAGACAAAAATTTATCCTTAAACTCATCTGTCTTAATCATTCAAACACTAATCAATAAAATACTAATCAAGTTACATGATGTAGTCTAATAATCAATCAGAGTGACAAAGCCGTTTTAGTTTATAAATTATTTCTGGGTGAAATATCAAAACTCGCTAACTAATAAAACAGTTCTGGTTATGGGGCTTGGTAGAAACACAGGAGGGGCATGGAGTGCCATATTTGCTATGCAATCTGGGGCTAAAAAAATAATTGCGACAGATTTAAAAGACACTGAATTTAATAAGCCTTCAGTTGATTTAATAGAAGAATTTGTACAAACAGAAAAACCTGAATCAGAAATAAAATATGTGCCTGGAGAGCATAAAGAAGAAGATTTTAAGCAGGCAGACATTGTCATTAAAAATCCAATAATCAGACGCGATAATCAATTTATACAAGTAGCTGTACAAAACGGTGCAAGTATAACTTCTGACATAGCCCTGTTTTTAAACGAAGTAAAAAACACTACAGCAGAAATAATAGCAATCACGGGCACAAAAGGGAAAACAAGTACAGCTTATCTTGTAGACCATGTCCTGAGAGTTGCTGGGTTTAAAACTAAAACAGGAGGTAATACGGGTATTTCTGTTTTGAGTATTCTGGATTTGGATTTTGATGGGATTTATGTTCTTGAAACATCAAGTTTTGCTACGGAAGAAATGCTGAGAGAGGGTATGCTTCCGGATTATTACCTAGTAACTTCGCTATTTCATGACCATCTGAATATGTACACATCAGAGATGGAATATTTTAAAGCCAAATTTGATTTAATTAAAACACTTAATCCGCAGAATGTATTTGTGAATATTACCAATCCTACAATATTATCAGTAATAGAATTAAACGACGGATATGAAAATATAAATAAAGTGGACTGCACTGATTCCTCCGGCTTAAATTTTCCAGATCACTTCAGCTATCCACTTAAAGAAAATGCCACACTGGCATCCAGATTTTTACACCAGTCTTTTGAGATAAGTTTTGATACAACAAATAATGCAGTTAAAAGCTCTACCTCTCCCAAAAACAGATTTGAAATTCTGGGTGCAATAAACATAGACGGCACCTCTGTTGAGTTTATTAATGATGCTGCAGCTTCTATTCCGGAGGCATCGCTTTTTGGGCTTAAAACTCTGGTGGATCAGGATAAAAATATTTTTTTAATTACTGGTGGAAGTGATAAAAATCTGGACTTCACAGAGCTGTTTAAGTTTATAAATCAGCATGTTTCCAGGGTGTTTTTGATAAAAGGAGGAGATTTATTTGATTTATTTACTGTAAATATAAAGAGCTCTCTTCTGGAGATTTGTGAAGATTCAACAGAAGCTACTAAAAAAGCCCTTGAGCAGGCCAGAAAAGTCAGTAATTCCTCTGTAATTTTAAGCCGTGGGAGCACAAGCTTTGGTGTGGCTAACAACGAAAACGAGATGGGAGATGATTTTAAGGAGATCTTTAAGGAATTAAAATATAAAGCAGGTGCCAGGACTGAAAAGGCTACGAAAAATCTTTGATTCTCTGTCTCAAGTCCAGTCAAAAGACAGATATGTAGCTCTAAAAGATCGGGCGGTCTTGGATATAACCGATGATTCCAGAAAAGTTAAAAAAAGTTCGCTGTTTATTGCTTATAAAGGTGTAGCCATTGACGGGAATAATTTTATTGATTCTGCTATAAAAAATGGTGCCATTGGCATTGTCTGCGAAAGAGAAGGCCTAGTACAAGGTAAAGACATTCCATTTGTAGTTGTAGAAAACGGAAGAAGAGCTTTAGCAGAAGCCTGTGCATGCTTTTATAATTATCCTTCAGAGGAAATGGTTGTAATTGGAGTCACAGGAACAGATGGAAAAACTACAACAGGCAATATAATTTATGAGATATTAAAATCATCCGGGTTAAAAGCAGGAATTTTAAGCACAGTCAACGCCAGAATTGGGGATAAAGAAATTGACACAGGATTTCATGTTACAACAAGCGATGCTGATGATCTGCAAAAAATATTAAGGCAAATGGCAGATTCGGGGACTACTCACTGCATTCTGGAAACTACTTCTCATGCACTGGATCAGCATCGTGTTGATGCGATAAATTATGATATTGCGGTAGTCACAAATATTACAACAGATCACCTAGATTATCACAAGACCAGAGAGGCCTACAGAGAAGCAAAAGGTATGCTTTTTAAAAAAGTAGTTAATTCAAAACATAAAAGTTCAGGTACTGGCAAGACCTTCATCTTAAACGCTGATGATGAGTTTTCTTTTGAGTATTTAAAAAATATTGCAACCGGCAATTTAAGTAACAAAGATAATTCAAGTTACCTGAATGAATCTTCAGGCAATGAATACAGCAAAGTAAACTGCAGGTGCTACTCATTAGATCAGTCTAAAAGTGCCTGCGTAACAGCTCAAGATATTAAATCCAGTGCACAGGGTATGAGTTTTGCAGTGGTGGATAATTCTGAGTATACCAGAGAAAAAATGACTGTATCTACTAACTTCATTGGCGGTTTTAATGTATACAACATATTGGCAAGTATTTTGACAGCCAGAAGTCTTGGTATATCAGATGAAAATATTTCTACTGCCCTTAGAACATTAAATCGGGTTTCTGGCAGAATGGAAGTTGTGGACAAGGGGCAGGATTTTCTGGCAGTAATAGATTTTGCACATACTCCTAATTCTATGCAAAACGCCCTGGAAACGGTTAAAAAAATTACAAAAGGAAAATTAATCTGTGTTTTTGGGTGCGCCGGAGAAAGAGATAGCCACAAAAGACCCATAATGGGCAAAATAGCAAGCAGACTCTGCAATGTATTGGTGCTCACAGCAGAAGACCCAAGAACAGAAGAAGTAAGTGACATAATTGCTCAAATTGAGCCAGGACTGGTGGATGGCAAATCTGCAATCTACAAAGAAACAGACCGAAGAAAAGCGATAGAGCTGGCATGTTCTATGGCACAAAAAGGCGATACAGTTATACTTTTAGGAAAAGGCCACGAAAAAAGTATGTGTTTTGGTAAAACTGAATTTCCGTGGAACGAAAGGGAGGTGCTTGAGCTGGTACTCGACAGTTTAGGGTAATCAATGTGTTTTATTGCGTGCAAGGTTTCTGGTATTGATTTATCTGCAGAGCAGGCTTATGTGCATCCAGAAGATGTGCCAGAAAATTAGAGCATGCTTCATATTATATGAGTGTTAGCCAGAGCTTACGCTCACCAATTGAATTTTTGATACCACCCCCTAAAAGATAAACAGGAACTTAGCTTGATACCTTGCAAAGACAG
>CAYMEI010000007.1:0-17884 GCA_964389605.1 uncultured Candidatus Saccharibacteria bacterium
GGCAGTTAACGGGTTTTAAAACAAATCTGTTTTTATAGTGGTCTTCAACCCAGAATAGTTCATCTTTAAATTTGTCGTAATGTCCAGATATTTTATACAAGTCTGCTTTTGCCATCTGCGGTATGGATACTTTTTGCACTCCATATTTTTTGCTTATATCATAAAGTGCATTTTGCAATTCCTGAATGATGGCAACCCCTCTTGGTGTATACATTGGGAGTCTTGGTCCAACCAGGTCAGAAAAAACAAACAAATCCAATTGTTTTCCTATTTTTCTATGATCATTTTGCTCTGCCTGTTCTTTTTTAATCAAGTATTCATGGAACTGCTTCTGAGATTCAAAAACTATAAATTCCACCCTGCTGAGCATTTTATTTTCTTCACTTCCTTTAAAATAAGCACCAGAAATATTGTTCAACTGAAATGCAATATTTATTAAATCTAAAGAAGATTCAACAGGGTCATAAATACAAAAATCTTTATAGTCATCTATTGAATAGAACTTGATGTAATTATTACTAATCAATCCATCTACTATTTCCTGCTCCTCCTTGCTGTTCATTGTGCATTTGCCAGATAGAATGTCATTCAGGATTTCCAGTTTAAAAGGCTGGTCAGACTCCTGCAACAGTTTTATTGCATCATCAACCAAAAGGCGCTGGATGTTAAATTTTTTATCCTCTTTAATGATTTTTTGTATTTCTTTTTGTACTTTAAGTATATCTGATTCGGAGATTTTTAAATCTAAATCCTGGTAAAACCCATTGTTTGTTAAAACTCCCAGTCCACTTTTAAAATCTCCAAAAATTTTTTTTACGGCTCGGTTGAAAATTAAGTTTAAAGAACTTCTAATATTTTTAATGTTAAGATTTTTCATTTTTTTAAGTTAATTTTAATAATCTGGTTGATTCTATTTGTATTTGCAGGAATAAGATTACCACACCCATTAACATCTAATTATTAATGTATGGGCGGACCCGTGTGTCCGCCCGATTACTCAAAGGTATGGGTAAGTAGTAAGTAAGGCAAGCAAGACGAGCCTTGTGAAAAAAGGTATTAAATTTATTATCTTTAAAGAAAAACGAAATTTAGCATGTATATCTTCAAAGATAATTTGTCAAAAACAATATTGAATAAAAAACAAACCCCCTAGGGGGTGGTGGTTGATATTATTTTAGTGGATAGTATGATCTTAGAATATAAATGGGCAGAAGATAATAAATAGAATATATCTATTTCACCCATGGGTAAATCAAATTCTATCTTCTGCATATATAACCTTTCAGAAGAATCATATACTAGAAATCATAAAAGTAAACTAAAAATCTAAAACAATCTGATTGCGTATACCTACAAACCATATACTATACTTAGTAGCTAGATGTCTATTTTAAAACCCACCCATAAGTATGATACTTATACAAACATAGTCCGTTCTTATGATCTAAATTAAACATGCAGATGTCCTGGCAATTCTTTCTAACTATATTAATGTATCTTAATTAGTGCATCTTATGCATCATGGGTATTGCTTAGCAGTGAAGTAATCTCTATTATTTTATCCATCCAGACAAACTCTTTTCCGGGGGTGAAGTTATTATTAAGATAAAATGTAAATGCACTACTGGATGGCTCCACCAGGGTACATAGATATTCACACCCAACTTTTTTAATTTCTGTTTTTGCCATAGAGAGTAGTTTTTTGGCTATACCTTTTTGACGATAATCGGGATTAACGAAAATATTTTCTATTAATGCCTTTTTGAATATACAATTGTAATTAATAATAATAAATCCAACTAATTGTTTGTCTGCCTCGGCTATAAAGATGTACCCATGCTTGCTGTTTATTATGTTTTTGAGTATATCCTGTGGCCAAAATGTAGCAGTGGTGTCTGTAGTATTAAATTCATTTACATTCAACCCCATATTATAAATGCTCATAATATCTTTCTGTTCCGCCTTTCTTATCTGTATCATACTGATAGATTTACAACTATACTCTAAGTAGCTATCTCA
The DNA here is from genome assembly GCA_964389605.1 of uncultured Candidatus Saccharibacteria bacterium. Taxonomy (GTDB): domain Bacteria; phylum Patescibacteriota; class DYJS01; order DYJS01; family CAYMEI01; genus CAYMEI01. The sequence goes on from CAYMEI010000007.1 coordinate 2,020, forward strand.
AAATTGCATGTTCCGATATTTTGCTTGATTTTACAAAGAAATAAAGAGGATTCCGGGTAGATATGAGCCAAGCTGTTTTGAGATTATTTATGGTTTTTGGGAGTATCTTTTTTGCATCTTGTAGAATGAATGTATATGTACATTATGAGTCTGGTGCTGGCATGAGTTACCATGTACAAGATACCCCTTCCTCATCTGCAGGAGATTTATCTATGGGCTCTGCTTTGCTTAATTATGGTTACAATGTTGGTAATAATTTTATGCAATTGGTATTACCGGGTAATTCAGTTGGACAGCTAGGCAGGCGACTTTCTGAAATAAAAGTCAGATGGGGGGTCACCGTTGAGTTTAATCCTGGTGATGAAAATGAAAATATACTAGATTTGTATAGTGTAGAGTATAAGCCACTACAGAACACTGATTATGTGCCTGCAATTAATTCTCTGGTGGGAGCTCTTGAGTCATATCCAGATGAACTGTTTAGGAAAAAAGGTGATTTGGACATTTTACTTGTTGAGTCTATTGCGAGTGAGGGAGGTGATTATGCAGGGTTTTTCTTGCCAGATGATCTTGTGGTTGTGGCTTTTGATGATTCATTGGTTGAGCACTGGTTTCATGAGACTGTGCACCATGAGATATACCATTTTTTAGAGTATAGAGAATCTTTTTTTGGTTTTGCTAAAAAAAATAACGAATGGATAGAAATAAATAAAGAATGTAGGGTACAGTGAAGACTGGGAAATAAAGCAAGAGGGTAGTCATTATGATTATCCCGGTTGCTTTGTTTCCTGGTATGCTACTTCAAAACCTTCTGAAGACAGAGCAGAAACAGCCGCATATTTGATGGTTCCTTATTACTATCAGGAGGTAAGGGATAGAGTTTCGTCAGACTCAGTATTGGCCAGCAAGATGACTAAGATAAAGGAAGATTACCGGTTATTTACTAATGGAGATATTGACAGTGATTACTGGGGTTATGTTTTATCAAAGCAGGGTAAAGATAGATATGAATTTGGTGTCTCTTCTGTGGATATATTGATAGAATTCTTAGAGTGTCCTTTTTGCAGTAATTAAGTTTTATTGGGTAACTCATTTTGTGTTTTTGCTCTGTTGTGTAGCGTACAGTCATTATTTTATCCGGATTGCTGTCTGTGTTTTAAGCTATCTATATAGTAGATAGAGTGAGCTATAAGTATTTTAACAATTTGCATTTTCCCCATTTTTAGTATACTTTTGTGATGAGTTTTCTTTAGTTTTTGATAGATAAAAAATGGAAAAAGAGGTTGGGGATAAAAATGTTAATTTTTTACTCTTTGAAGGATTAAGTGATAGCCTAAAGCAACAGCTTATTGAGTCTGATATAGAAGAACTTGATATAGAGGATGTTTTTACCAACACTCAGCTTTCCAAGCTTGAGTTTAGAAAGAATTATCTTTACTTGGGTCTGCAATTTCCGGAATTTGATAAATCCAAAAGAGTTTTTGGTGTAAAGGAAATTCATGTATTTGTAAGTGATAATAAATTTGTCTTAATTGATAAAGACCGTTTCAGAAAAGTTTACCCATTTACTAAGCTTAGTGAGGTAAGAGACTATAGCTCAAGGGGTGGTTACAATATTTTTTATGAAATGGTGGACTTTTTTATTACCGAACACTTTAAAGCACTAACAAAATTTAAACTGGAAATAGAAGAGGTGGAAAATCAGATTTTTCACTTTTCAGAAAAAGAAGACATGATAAGAGAAGTGCTTGTAATTAAGAGGAATCTGGTGAATTTTCAGAATATTATGATCCCTCTAAAAGATGTGCTGATTGATCTTCAGAATAAGTACTTTCCGCTTATTGGAAAAGAAGGTGTAGAAAAGCTGGATGATACTCTGGATAAAATAAAAAAAATACTGAACAATCTCTCTAACTTTAAAGAGCGGATGCAGCTTTTAACAGAAACAAACGAGAGCCTTATAAGCAGAGCAACTAACAAGCAAATTAACAGGCTTACCTCTATTAGTGTAATTGTTTTAATACCTAATATTATCACCAGTTTTTTTGGTATGAATGTTTACTTTGGCTGGGACCCATCTGTTCATGGACCGTGGCAATTAGTAATTATTTTTATTTCTATGATAGCATCAACAGCAGTGGCTATATTATATTTTAGATCAAAGAAGTGGATATGATTTTATATTTGTAAATGTAAATTATTTGATTATACTACTCTACAGTATATAACGACACGATGAATCTTTATGATAAGGGTATGTCATGAAAAGGTTATCCAGAGGAACTGGTTTATGGCATAAGAATTCACCTTCTTCCATATTTTTTTAATTAAAACTATTCTTTCTGCTTAGTAATATTTTTAAATCAAAGCCATGTTTATTGTTTGGAACTACTACAGGGGCGGACCCGCGTGTCCGCCCCTGTAGAAACACCGGGAATACAGGGGGTAGAAGTTTTTGCTCCCTGCTCTTAAGCAGAAAAGGTGGTTTACGGGTAAGGATGAGGTTTATCCGGGGTTTAAAAACCCTTGCCTGTATTATTTGAATCTCTTATGAGCATACTAACTCTCAAGACCTTTTAGATACTGCTCCCACTGCCGGGCATAAGGCATCATACTTCTGATATTATATCACCCGTGTGGAGGATTAGGGCATGGTATGTATAATATTTACTCTCGATTTTTTTTGGCTGAAGATCGGTAGCCCAGACTTCTGTCTTTTAACCACAAACCTATTCCCAAAACTAATAGTAAGACGGTCGTGATTATGAACAAGCTACCATCGAATGGTGGTAGTGTTCCAAGTGTAAAGTTAATAGAAAAATGAGCTAAGATAGCGACTAAAATACTTTTCTTAGTGCTGTTGTAGAGCCAGGTGAATAAGATTGAGTAGCTGACGACTGTCAAAAAGTAGCCTGCCGTAAACGCTGACAGTAACCCCTGCGAGCCGTGCAAGGTGTCTGGCATGAAAAATAGTGGTAGATGCCATGCCCACCAGATTACTCCGACTATAAGAGAGGTCTTCATTGGGGACCAGACTTGTTGCATCTTTTCAAGAGCGTAACCTCTCCAGCCTACTTCTTCGGAGACCGGTCCGAGTAGTAAAATGATAATTGTGCTGACAATAAACGACCTTGGCCCCGACAGCATGGATATTAACGGTTCAGCTTCAGGCCAGGTAGCACCGAAGGGTAGAATTAACAGTGCTGAAACAAGGAAGATTGCGGGATAAATCAGAAGGGCGACTAAGAGCCACAACCATCCAGTTCGGCGAGGGTCAAAAATTCTACTCCATAGAGTTTTCCTCTCTTTGCTACTAAGAATAAAAAATGCACCCACAACAGTTGGGCCAAAACCACCCAACGCAAAGAGAGGTACACCAGCAGGTGACTCAACCGTACTTAAGTCCCATATAATTATGGGCAACCAGGCTAGCCACGAAAAAATAAAAGTAATCAGAGAAAACCAGATGAAAGAGGTTGTTTTGACGAAAGAGATTGTTTTGGAGTGGTTTACGCTCTTGTCATGTCCAGGTGGCATCATTCTAGTAATATTATCTCTCGCCTATAGGTGTCTGTCAAGCTTCGCGTATATGTTAACTGAGCTACTGTACCCCAAAGAGATGAGCTCAGGGATTAAATACAACGAAAAACTGAGAGAGTAGAATCATTTAAATCTCGACAGCTTTTTCAGCAACAGACCACTTCTAACCATAGCTCTTCTGCACTTAAGTTCAGTATTGGATTAGCGATTGATTAAATGAAGGGTATAAAACAGTGGAATAGGTGGTTCATTTTGTATCTTGTATTCTTGCTTGATGCTTCTAAACAGTAATAGATATGGCAGTATCAATATTTGAAAAAAAGCTTTCAGGCAGACACCCAAATTCTTCAGGGAACACCGTAGAAGTAGTAATACGGATTAGAGCAGGGCTTTAGTAAATATTCCTAGGTCTTTTTTGCCATTTCACGCAAGTGAGAAATGTTTGTTTTGGAAAAATGGAAGAGGGGTTAGGGGTGAGCTGTAAAAAAGAAAGTTATTTATTTGAATTTTTATATTCAGAGATATCCTTATAAATTATACTTGCTAACTGCTTTGCAAATTCTACCGGTACTGCATTTCCAATCATTTTGTATCCATCTGCCACATTATCATAAATAAACAGAAAATCATCTGGAAAGGTTTGAATTCTTGCACATTCACGGAGAAAGGGGAATTTGCTTTGCTACTTTCATTTGAGTGTGTAGAAGATCGCACTAAGTTCCCCTCTAAAGCAGCTTGGGCGTGCGTAAGCCCCTGATAAGGCTTGAGAGGGGTGCCTAGCTTGCCAGGCGGGGTGTTTTTGGGAGTTGCTAGGGACTACCCCGTCCGCTTTCAGTGTCCACCCCGTAACCGCTTAAGGATGTGCAGAGCAGTTCTGTGCGTGCTTTAGCCGCACCAATGAAGTGCGAGCCGCCTGCTAAGGCTTAAAGAAAGGGGAACCTACCTGCCAACAGACTCTACATCTGCCACCTGCCTGCTTACATCAGGATAAGAAACTGTAACACCTTCCCCATTAGATAAACTTGGTAAGGCAATTTTTATACTCAGGGGCAAACTTTTATCTTTCTCTTTAATGTTAAATTAGTGGTTGATTAAATGAAGCGTGGAAGATGGTGGGGAACTGTGATTATATAATGATTGTATGTATATCGTAAATGTAACACTTTACTTTACAATGAATATAAATATAATATTTATGAGTTCATAAATTAAACAGTATGGGGGCGGATAAATCTGATAAAAAAGAGCAGGTAAACTTTAGAATAAGCAAGAGTGCAAGAGATAAGGTAAAACTTATTCTAGAGCAACTGCATTTAAGCGAAACTCAGATGATTAACCTTATATATCAAGATATTGCTTTAAACGAGAAAATACCGGTAAGTCTTACATATAAACCAAAAAAGAAGTTTATTGACAGTATTGATGAAATACAGAGCAAGCCAGAAAATAAAAAAGCTGTTAAAAAATTCTTAGAAGACAGTAACATAAACAGAGATGATTTTGAAACTGAGGATAAATTTTTGGAATACATAGGCAACCTTATAAGTTAAAGCCCTCTTCCTGCAGGTATAGCATATAGCTTTACAGTTACTTTACTTCTTCACCCACATTCACTACATTATCATTGATGAGTAAATGGACTAAAAGCACACTTATTATCGATACTAGCGTGCTTATTCCTGTTTACTGCCTGCACTCAGATATTAAGCATGAAATTGCTAAGGTTATAGAAGATAATTTAGTTCTGTACTCTAGAAAACAGTTTGAAGAGTTTAGAGATAAACTGATAAGTAAATTCAAGTATAACCCAACTAATGCAGCAGAAATCGCGGAGAAATATACTGACTACACAGCTTTGGTAGATGATATAGATTTAGGTTTAAGAAAATGCAGAGATGCAGACGATGATTATATTATTAACAATGCAGTGGCTTACAATATAGATTACCTTTTAACTTACGATAAAGACTTGCTAGAGCTTGAAGGGGTAGATTTAAACGGGTCTATCTCTTTTAAAAACTGTAAGTTTAGAGTACTAAAGCCAAGAGATTTTCTGGTTTGTCACCTATAGGTTTACTTTAGATAAACTGGATATAACTCAGTAACACAAAGGCTGTATAGTTTTTTAGGGCTTCACCCAAGGCTCCTTGACTACAGAAAGAAATAATACAAAGTAAATACAGTATGCTAATCAAGAGAGATCAGACAAAAAAAGTTGATAACTCCAGCACCTGCACCGTGTGGGAGTACGATTACCCGAGCAGAAACTCCAGTTTTGGTACATCGTTAATTAATGGGCGTTATCCAGAGAGCGGAAAAGTGTTAAACACAGAGTGTGAAGAGCTCTACTTTGTAATATCCGGATCAGGTACTGTACACACACCTAAGGGGGACTTTGATATAGAGCAGGAAGATCTATACTATTTTGAAGCAAACGAACCGTACTGGGTAGAGGGTAATAATCTGTTTATTACTCTTTTTAACTCACCTAAGTGGAGTATGGAGCAACACAGAGTGGTTGAGTAGGTGGTTCACTCTGAGATAGATGATCGCGATGAAACACTTTGTTCAGTAATATCAATATCAAGACCTAGTTGACCAGCTATCAACCTGAGTTCTGCCTCATAACTCTGTTCACCTTGGAGATAGCTGTCATGGCCATGATTGGGATTTGTATATAAAGTAACACGGAGCTGGTCAGTAGTACCGCCCATAGACTGAATCTCCTGGATCCCTCTTGCAAATAGATCCCCGAGTCGATCAGGGGCGCCAGCATGTGCAAGAAATATATACCCCTCCCTAGTCTCAAATGAAACAACTCCACAGAATAGAACACCACTTGTTTCTGCGTACATAAAATCGCCCTCTTGTGAAGGTAAACTGTAAACCTCGTTTTCGGTGGCTCCGTAACCTGAAAAAATAGTATCCTGACCATCAGGTGCGATAACCGCGCCCACTCCGGTTGGTACGAAAAGTGAGGTCCCAGAGGAAGCACGACTTTGAACCGTATCCATATACTCTAAGGTATCTGTAAATAATTCATCGGTGGGGGTGATCAACTCATAGGTATCACCAACCGGTATAATGGGTGATCTAGTTTCAACAGGTGCAACGGTTGCATCCGGGTGAGGTGTCATTGATATATACACCCACTCTTGCACTCTACAAGCCGTGCCTAAGAGTACTATAAGCACACACAGTAAGAGTACCCGAATAATGCGCAAGCGTTGTGCCTCATACATCGGGCTCAAAGACAATCTTTCTCCCCTGTACTGCATTTATTTCTACAACCCAAACATTGCTCAATTATAGTTTATTGGAAATTCTAAGCAAGTCTCCATAGATGCAGCCACTACTACATTCATGCAAAATCCATAGATTAGCATAGAGTTGAGTAGACAATTCATTCTATATCTTGTATTCTTGCTTGATGTTTCTAAATAGTAATAGATATGACAGTATCAATATTTGAAAAAAAGCTTTCAGGTGGGCACCCAAACTCTTTAGGGAACCCGATTTACCGTGTTAGGCGACCCACAGGGGCGTAGCGATAGCGGAGCAGTTAAAAAAGAAAAATATTCTTATCCTATCTCTTGCCACCAGTCATAGTAAGGAAGCAATTCTTTCAATTTTACCGCCTTATTGGTATCTAAAACAATTTCTGTTTCTAGGTTCTCTTCATTTGTTTGACGCATAAATTCACGACATCTTCCGCAAGGCGGAATAACAAATACAACACCTTTCTCATCTTTCCAAACAGCTACAATTTTTTTGATTTTGTACTCGCCTTGAGTAATCATTTGACTGATTGCCGTATGTTCAGCGCAAAATCCCATTCCTGAGCTGGTATCAATACACACTCCTTTAAAAATAGTGTTTTTGTCAGTCATTAAAGCACAACCAACGCTTCCCATTTCTGAATCGCCGATTGTTTTAGGATCAACAACTTGAACTGCTTCCTTTATTAGTTCTTCATTTGTCATAGTGATATTATTATAAAGCAATGATGTTTTTCTTTTTTAATTTCGCATAACGCTTCAGGTCGTCCGGAGTTTTTTATCGGATTTCCTCATTAACATATATATCCTAGTACATTCGTCTATTTACCTGAAATAGCTTAGATAAGCATATTTGGAGGTGTAGAATGTGGGCACGGGCGAGCAAGATATACGCTGTTGTACAACCCGAAGGGCTTGGGTGGTTTTGGAACTTCCTTTTTCTAAAAGCAATTTTTATTTATTCCTTTCATAGCTTTATTTTATCAAAGGCATTAAATTTGTAAAATCAGATGAAGAATTTATACTAAATTCATAATCGCCATTTCCCCAATGTCCCTTAGCTGAACAATCTTCTCCTAATTTGTATGGATTATTTAATTCTCCTTTTTTCATATTTAACCAAAATTTTATCATCAAGATTTAATATTTGATTTTTAAATTCTTCATAAAGAGACAAAATATTTTCATTTGCAGATTTCAAATGATCTTCTTCCGTATAAACTTTTACTTCCTCAATAACTTTATCAACAATTTCATTTGATTTGCTGATCTTATTTATTGATTCAGAGGTTTCTGGAGATTTTAATCTGTTGTATTGGATTAAATTATTTTGATATTTTGATATTTCCCATAGTTCAATCGGTAAATCTCTAAAATTTATTGCTTGTTGTTGATATTTTGAAAATGCTGGTGATACAAACATTACTCTTGATTGAGACCAATCTACATCATCTCTTTTTAGATTCGTATTAGTGTTTTCATTATATTCCAAAATAAAATTAGCTTTATTATTTAACATCAATGAAAGATAAGCAAATCCTTGATCAATTACACTGAAATTTTTGTCTCTTTTATATTCAATGATTACAAAACTCTTGCTATCATCATCAAAAGCCAAAGTATCAATTCTAAGATTATTCAATACAAACTCGGATTTTATAAATTTTAATCCAAAAATACAATCAAGATTTTCTTCTGATATTGCTTGAATATCCTTTTCTAGTTTAAAAAATTCTTCTTTAATGATTTGTAGCTTTTTGTTCTGCAAATTATAAAGTACCATGTTGTCTCTTTCTAAAAATATAAATTGCTTTTTTAAAGATAGTGTTCCAAAACTATTTCAGATAACTCATTTTTACCCAAACCATGCAATCTTTTTGTAACAATATCTTGTATGTTATGCAAACTTTTGTGACACTCTGGGTATAAAAAATATTTTAGGTAAAGATGAGTGGATTTTGAAATTGAGAAACTATTCTCTTAAAACTCTCACAGCTTATCTACTCTGCATAAGAGAGTGTGTCAGATTTTTCTAAAAAAGCCGATATAAAAGATAAGCAAAAAGCAATTGAGGACTCTTTGCCTCTAAATACAAGCTCTTGCACGTTCCCGATATCTTCATCTTTTACTTCAGTAAACGGCTGTGGAGCATCGTCGGTGTACATAATCAGGTTCTGATTTGGCACCATAAACAGAAAGTGCTGGCTTGTGGATGAGGGCGAGATATGGGTCCGGGACGGGATGAAAAGGGTAGAAAGATGACAGGTGTCGGTGCAGTGAACTCCGAATATTTCTACCAGACCATCTTCTGTAAACCCATTCTATTTGAGAGAATATAATAAAAATCAAGTGATACCTTTGTGCCCCCCCTTGAATTTTATAAGCCCAAAAGAAGAGATGCTCAATATTTTGTATAAAATACGCATAAAATTGGTTGTGAGGGGTTTGTTTTCATTCATAGAGGTGCCGTATCCAAAATTTTTTATTGCCCTGAAAGAATCTTTGCGCCCGGCGTTGTGAACCACTGCTATCTTTTTGTTTTTATCGGTAAAAAAAACTCCGTCTTTTATAAAAAATCTTGATCTGGATGATGTGGGTATAAAATTATATGTCTCATCAATTTCGTGTGCCAGGTTATACTTACGCAGGATATAGTTTATAGAAATCTGGTCCCTGCCAAATCCATTAAAATTAACCAGCAGGTCTAGGGCTTTTTCAAATACAAATTGCATAATTTTAGATTTCCCTGCAAGCAGCCCGGCATTAATCATTTTTTCTTTGTTTAATAGTTTTTTGATTTCCTCCTTATCCTCTCTGAAAGAGTCCCTTATAAAAAAGTCTTCAAATCTGGCACCGTATTCTTCGGTTACACATTTTATTTTTGCAGGTTCAATATTAAGCAGGTGTATAATATCATCCTGAAAAATAATGTCTCCACCGTCCGATACAATTACATTTTCATATTTATGCAATCGTAAAAATTCTACGGTATCTTTCCTTCTGATTATATTTATGCGTTTTTCATCAGACTTGCATTCTGATACAATGACTCCCGATTGCTCAAAGTTGTTAACTGCCTCAGAAGCCAGGTCGTAGCATATAACTGCAATATCTACATCTGATGTATCAATACTGTTTTGTAGTGACTTAAGCCAATGGTTTAATACAAAGTCTGCATGTTTTGCATTACAGCTTGTAATTATCAAGTTTTCCTTCATTGATTTATATTGATACCTTTAATTGCAATTTTATTTGAGAGAAGTGCTACTATAAAAAATCCAACAACCTGTCTGTACCCGATGCAATGCTGGAATCTGTATATTGTCCTTCTGTAACCTGCATATATTCCGGATCTTCTTCTGCCCAGATTATTAATCTTCTCCAATCTGTGCCCGGTGGTGTGCAGGTCATTAGTGTGAGCAGACTCTCTGGCTCTTCATCTCTTTCCGGGTATCTTATTTCTTGTGGATTATTTCTTAAAACCCATGTATCATTTGCTCCTACTTCAAATTTATCGGCTACTTTGTATACATACTTCTTTTTATTGAAGTAGATTATTATCCGCATGTCCTTTTTTGCATGTATCAAGGTAGCAAATACATAGTTATAATCTCCCTGTGCCCACGAATAATTACTGGAGTGTCCAGTAAAAAATACATTCCCTACCTCTCCAGGAAAAGCCATCCCGGGATAGTGCACAACGCCATCTCTCAATGCTTCATTGATTGCTTTTGTGGTATTATCACCTCCTGTAGTAGTTATAGGAGCATCAATTTTTAAATCCGGGATTACAATTCTATTTCTGGTATAATCCTCCTCTGGAGTAATTATAGCCGGGGATTCATCTTCTAATACATATCCATCTTTTGTGGCTTCTCCTCTCTCTATATCTTTTATAATTTTAGGCTTCTGATCCAGTTTTATTAAAGTTTGTTCTACTTTTTCAAATTCTTCGTTATCTCCAAAATAATAATCCCACTGCCTTACCACAAATTGAGGCTGTATAACAAATAAAAATATACCAAAGAAGATTATTAAGAATAAAAATACAAAACCCACAAAGCTCTTTATTCTACTCCACCACCTGCTTTTTCTTTTTTTATGATCTCCCTTTTTGAATAATCTTGATGGCTTTGGGAGTGTGCCAAGAGTACCAGATGGGCTTGTCCCAAATGCTTCTGCCTGTGACGGCTTTTCTTTGTCTGGATGAGTGAGTGAGTTTTTGTTTTCTTCGATCTCATTGCTGGCAACTACAGATTGCCTTTGTGCTTCAGTTTCTTTTTTTGCAGGTATGTCAGGTGCATATGGTTTTTTTTCATACTTCTTTTTTTTAAGAGAAAAACCACTGGCCTTCTGCCAAAAAGAGTCCCTGTCTTTATTTACCTTTTCAGACTCCTGGTCTTTGATGTCAGACTGTGACCCTGAAGGTTTCTGGCTTAGAGATGAAAGTAATGGTCTTTTAAGTATATCCGCCTTATCCTTTGGTTCATGGGCTTTTAAATTTAGTGATGTACGAGTTTCTTCTGGTTGTATTTCCCCCTCGTCAATTTTTCTTCTTAGATTTAATATTGGAAGTATTGGCTTATCCATTTTTTATTTGTCCACCTTTAACTTAATCAAAAATATTATAAGTAATAATTAACAATTATAAATAGCAAAAAATTAAAAAAAGTACAATTAAATACAATAAATGAGCGACCAGGAGCTTTTAAGCAAAATATATCCCGAAGAGGATAGGATAAACAACCAGGAGTCAAAGTATTCTACATTTTTAAAATATGCCCCACTTGCTGCCCTAGCACTTGGTGGTGCACTGGCAGTTTTTGGTCTATATATCACTTTTGCTGCCAATACGGATCCAAAGTCTGGTACGGAGGTGGTACTGGATACTCAGGCAAGCGCTAATCCTGGTACAGCAGGGGTAGGGGGTGATGTGTCAGGAGAGAATTTTACAGAACAGATCAGGGTAGATGTGCAAGGTGCAGTTGAGTTTCCGGGTGTGGTGTCTGTCTCGCAGGGCTCAGTTCTGGAAGATGCAATATTTGCGGCAGGGGGGTTTAGTGATTTAGCTGATTTGGAGTGGGTGTCTAAGCATCTAAATCAGGCTGCCCCTGTATATGACGGAGATTATATCTTTATTAATTTTCTGGATAAAAACAGGAATCCATCTCTGGTTAAATTTATCCAGTCTGGCAGGGTTATGGATGACTCGCTTCAAGGGACTTCTTCTACAATAAATAATACCAGTCAGACAGACTACAATACTCAATACCCGTCAGAAGGCACAAGTCTTCCTGGTCCGGTATATACCAATCCAGATCAGGTACTTGATGACATACCTAATTTCTCAGGGAGCTTGCCAGAGGATGTATCTATTGAAAGAGATTCGGAAATTGTACTGACAAGCAACCCCGGTCTGTCGACCGTCTCAGAAACTATAGATCCAGGTAGCCAGTACCTTGGTTTAAACAATGAGGTTATTTTTGGCAGTACTATAATCAGAAGTGAGCCTGTTAATAATCCCGGCTCAGGTGAGCGGGTTTCAATTAGATCAGAGCCAGACACGGGAAGTAGCTCAGATATCTCATCTTTTGAACCTGTGGATCCGGGCAGGAGAAAAGGGGATCAGGGGGTTGTAGGAATCCAAAGCTCTACTCAGCCAGTTTCGGGTAATCCGGGTACGCAAAATCAGTCTTCACCAACTCAAAATACAACCAGCTCACCCGATCAAGGCAGTTTTCAAAGTAATCAGGATAATCAATCCGTCAGTAGCCAGAACAGGGATGAACCGCAGGGTATAATCAAGAAGAGTTCTTCTGGTATATGTCACAGCTCCGACTCTCCCTGGTATGAGAGAACAAAAAATTTTACTTCTTTTGCTACAGTAGAAGAATGTCTGGCGAGCGGAGGAAGACTTCCTAAGACTTAAGCTTAATATCATATTTATTAGCATGTAACTGCTAATGAAAATACTTGTACTTGGCGGACATTTTACTCCTGCCAAAGCATTAATTGATGAGCTTAAAAAAGAAAATTGCAGAATATTCTATATTGGTACTAAAAAAGGAAGACTGTTTGATAAGAACAACAGCTATGAGTACGAGCAGCTTAAGAATGATAAAAATATAACCTGCTACAGTCTGATCTTTGGAAAACTTTCAAGAGATTTGTGGCCGGTAAGAAATTTTCTGAAGTCAATTTTGTACTTTCTCAGGATACCTGTCGGGTTTTTGCATGCTTTTATTTTGCTGGTACTTATAAGACCTGAAAAGATTTATGCATTCGGGAGTTTTATAACTTCTATAGTCTTACCGGTTGCGTCTATTTTTAAACTCCTTGGCACCAGGATATATCTGCATGAACAAACCATTCATTTTTCTTTAAGTTCTAGGATTGGCGACAAATTCAGCAATAAAACATTTTTAAGCTTCCCTAGGAGATTATATAAGAATATAGACCTGAGAAACAATAAGTATTATTTTACTGGAAATTTGCTGAGAAAAGAGATATTTAACATCAAGACTGTAGATTTAAGTCAATATTTTGGGTTTAAAAACAGTCAGCCTGTTATATTTTTGACAGGTGGAAAGCAGGGGAGTGAGCCAATTTGCAGGGCGCTTGCTAAAATAGTTCGCACCTCCAGCTTTAATTTTGTAGTGCAGGCTGGCGAGAATGGTTTTGGTGTGTTTCAGGGTATGAATTCTGATAATCTAAGGGTATTTAAGTATTTAAACTCTGAAGAAATGTTTTTATGCTTTAAAAATGCTCAATTGATTATTGCAAGGTCAGGGGCTAACACGATTCATGAGTTAATTTTTCTGAATAAGAATGCCTTATTTATCCCACTTCCTCATTCAAGGGGTGACGAACAGGTTAAAAATGCTCAATTTGCATCCAGAATAATTCCAGCACAAGTTCTTTTGCAGAAAGATATTGGTCATCTTACGGATAAATTTTTATCTAAAATAATTAAAACACCCGCAATCTATAGAAATGGTAATGTACTATCCAGAAAGTATAAAAAAGCGATGGAGAATATTTTAAGGTTAACTGGATAGGTAATTTGACTGGATATGTGTTTTAGTGCTTTTGGCTATGTCGCTTATATTTAATTTATACAAAATTACTGGATTTTTTTGTTCGGGAGCTTTGTATGCTAAAATGCAGGGTTCCAGTAGTTAACAAATCAATAATTTAGTAAATAATATTACTGGATTTATATGAAAAAACATAAATTACTGGTGATGTTTTTATCCTTCATATCTATTATCGTATTTTTTACTTCCTGGATGCTTATTGAGCCCAATATGTTAAAAGTAAAGAGCATAGATTTTAAAGATTCAGATATTCTAGGTAATTTTGATGATTTTAAAATTGTTTTTATTTCAGACATTCACCATAACAGATTCTCGTCTGTTAAAAAGCTTAAATCAGTAGTAGACACAGTGAACAGACAGAAGCCAGACATTGTGATAATTGGAGGAGATTATACTGACAGCCAGGAAGAATATACAGAAGAGGTCTTTGATGTTTTTGCCGGGTTAAAAGCTTCGGCTGGTGTATACACTGTAACAGGAAATCATGATCATATTTCTTATGATTATAAAACACAGAGTACAAACTGGAAGACTGCACAAGAAGCAAAAGATGCTGGCATGATAGTAATTGATAATAAATCTGAATGGATTGAGGTTGGCGATCAAAAGATAAAAATCGGAGGTGTAGGGGACATATGGTTTGATGATCAAGATATCTCAGCCACTATTGATGATGTTAAAAGAGAAGACTTTGTAATTTTAGTGTCTCATAGCCCAGACTTTGCTGAAGAGCTACAAACTGACAAAATCGATCTAATGCTATCCGGGCATACTCATGCAGGGCAGGTGACCTTTTTTGGTCTGTGGGCTCCATATGTACCTTCTGCATATGGGAACAAATACAGGTATGGAATGTATGAAACTGAAAATACTGACCTGTATGTAACAAGCGGAACAGGCACAAATGTAGTACCTGTCAGGTTTTTTGCTCAGCCCGAGGTGGTGGTGTTTAGCCTTAAATCATCTGATTAGTATGGTGACGGTGGAATAGCTTTGCTTCTGATTTTCTAAATTCACCATCCTTAAATTTCTTTATGGTAATTTCAATATTCTCTACGGTAATATTTATCAGGTTATACTCATTCAAACCGTTTCTGAGTCTGCAGGAAATTGCAGTGCCAGCCTGAGAAACTATTAAGGGTTTACCTGCAGACATTTCTGACGGTATAAGAGACGCAAATGAATCATGAAGGTGTCCTGTTAGGATCATGTCTATTCTGCAGTGTCTGACTTTTCTTAGGAATAAACTTAACCCCCCAAGCAGAGCATCTTTTTTTTCTGCTCTAGATGGGAGTACATTGTGGTGGAATACTACTATTTTAGCAACATTCTCAGGCACTTGTTCAAATTGCTTTATTATCCATTTAATCTGATGTCTAGATATTCTGCCTCCAGTGATAGCTATGGCTCTAGCTGTATTAATTCCAACAACTGCAATTTCATTATCTATAAAATATGGATACATATCCTTATTTATATATTTTTTAAATCTTCTGTTAGATAGAAGTATTCGTCGGTATGGATTCCAAAGGGTTATGTCATGGTTACCTGGAACAATCACTTTAGGAAACTCCAGAGTATCTAGGAATTTCTTAGCTGCCATAAACTGGTGTTTCTTGGCTCTCTGTGTCAAGTCTCCACTTATCACAATAAGATCAGGACATTCTGTGTAAATGTTCTTAATAAGGCTTTGCGCTACTGTTTCGTTTTCTGTACCAAAATGAATGTCAGAAATGTGTATTATCTTCCTCATATGCTCTCGCAATTATTCTGGCAAAATTATCTTAATATCCAAAGGTTTTGTTTTGTAAAGTAAAATAGTGGAGTACATTTTTTGGTACCACCAACCCCCCACAGACAGCACACCATTCCACTTCGCCCAGAAGCTTCAGTGGACACTCTAACATATCAACACACCTGCTGTAACACTTTGTTCTTCTATTGAGTCTT
>CAYMEI010000008.1:0-17514 GCA_964389605.1 uncultured Candidatus Saccharibacteria bacterium
TTGTCAGAGTTAAGATTAAACGGATGGTAAGGGAGAAGTAATTAAATGGGCCTTAAGGACCCATCATTGGAAAGTACTACCTGTCGAAGACATGTTGTCGGTAAACAACACACGATTACCATTGAACAGGATAATGGTAACACTAGGCACAATCTAGCAAGAATGGCCAGGAGTCAGTCAAAATTAAGAAATGATAAATTTGATGAGTATGAAGTTATGGTGTAACTTGAGGAGGGAGCCTGTCTTTGCAAGGTATCAAGCTGAGTTCCTGTTTATCTTTCAGGGAGCAGTTTCCTGATTTTTACTGATTAAAACCAAAACAGCCCAGATATATATCTAGGCTGTTTAATTTTATATTAGCTTATGATTACATTCTTTCCTCTGCATCCAGCAATGTTTCTGCTTCTGCTAGGTAAGTAATCTGTGTTGTGTAAATTCCATCTTTTTGATTGGGCTCTGCTCTTAGGGCATACTTCATTGTGTAGTCGTGCTCAACTCCCAACGGGAAAAAATCTCCCTGTACCACATTTGCCACCTTTGACTCTTCTGGAGAAACCGGTGAAGGCAGTCTTGCATACACATCTGGCTGCCACTTGCTTTCTAAAGGTGCACCCCCAACTGCCTGCATATTTAAAGCAAGGCCTGTGTCAGTATTGGTATAAGCCTGTGGACTTGCCAGCGTTCCGTCTGCTGTATCTGGAATTACAGTTATTCCATCTGTGTGGGTTAAAACCCTGTCTTTAAAAATCTTAAGTTCATATCCATTATCTACATTTGTCTCTACTTTTGTGTTATGAATATGGTACTCTATCCAGCCAGAATCATCCGGCTCAAAAGCCAGATTTTTTGGACTGACTGTTACCTGCAGGTAGTAATAAGTAGTTGCTGTGGTTTCTACGAAAGGTGAGTAAATTCCTGTTGTATTTAAAGCTCTGACCCTTAGTTTAACACCTTCTTTTCTCGTCAGGTTTAGACCTGTTTCGGTAAAGCTTGTTGCAGAACCATCTACCTGCTTTAAAGGAACTATTGTCATACTGGGATCTACATATATCTCGTTTGGGTTGGTAACCGCATCTCCTGCAACTATCTGGTACTCAAACTTATCAATATTAGATTCCTTGTCATGCCATCCAATCCAGTTTCCATGGAGTTCATCCATGTCTTTTACTATTTGTGCTGGTATGTCTATATTATCTTCTTCTGGTCTAAAGTTTACTGACCCTGCAACTGGTGGAGTATCATCATATGTTAAAAGTCCGCTTCTCACTATTGACCCATCTATGCCGTTTGGATCATCAGGTGTGTCCCCAATCTGCCCAGAAAGTACTCCAATAGTGCTTCTAAGATTATAATTACCAGATTCAGAAGTGCCTGAACCATTAGTAAAACCTTTATCAGCATCCACCTGCTCATAATTTTCACTTTCCTGATTTTCTTCATGATTTCTTGGATCTTCTATCTGCTGTGCAAAAGCACTGGGTGCCGCAAACAAAGAAACCGCTAAATTCAAATATATAAATTTCTTTAAAAACCCTTTAATTTGTTTCATTATTTATTTGTGTTTTCAATTTATAATATAACAAATTTTAACTTGTGCAAGTTAAAATAACTCTTGAGATTTTCATCGTACACAGGAATACAGCTACTTAAAAGATAATTATAGAAAAATACAGATAGATGACATGGAAGGGAAAAATGACGGTATGACAATTAGACAGAAAACAATGACCTGTTTTTACCAGCCGTATTTTGTGATAACAATCAGAATATTGAGTTTCACAATAATCATACCCTGCATCATAAAGTTTGAGCATTGCTTACTTTTTCATATCCCAGAATCATAAATCTGACATATTTGCTGGCATATCTGGCTTGTACCCACATGCAAACTCTTCAGTAAGCTTCCCCTTTTTATCCACAAACCATTTAATAACAGGGGGCAAAAATCTCTGCTCTCTGTATTTACAGTATTACGGCAGGGGCGGACCTGTGTGTCCTCCCTCCTGTGGCACACAGTTTCTATATAACTTTTATATTTTCATATTTAAATCCTCTACTTTTATAGGGCGAGAGAACCCCACCCCTACAGTAATATAATTAGATGCTAAAGATAAAATATATAAATATAATCATAGTCAATCATTTAATCATTATGAATCATAGTCCATAATAATCAGGGTATAGACTAGATAACAATAATTAATTTATCTAGTGATATAGCGGTAAAGGCTTATCTGTTATCAAACTTAAATCCCAGCGGGTTAACTGCTCTCCCACCCTGCCTGATCTCAAAATGGAGGTGAGGACCTGTGGAAAAGCCTGTACTGCCCATGTACCCTATAAGCTGGCCTTTAGAAACAGACTGACCTCTTCCAACTGCAATTGAACTCATATGTCCATATATGGAGATCGCATTTTCTCCGCTATGGTTTATTCTTACAGCTTTGCCATATCCTCCATCCCAGCCTGACGATGTGACAGTTCCAGAAGATGTAGCATAAACAGGTGTTCCATATCTGTTGAAAATGTCTATACCATTGTGTATGCCTCCCGGGTAGCACCCGCACCTAGCAGCGAAAGCAGTTCTACCAAAATATTGAGAAATACCCCCCGATGTAGGCCAGAAATATCCTCCAGACGACCGAGAAGCAGAGTTGTTTATTACAGGCTCAGAGGCAAGATTATTGCTTGCTGAATAAGAAGTATTGACACTTCTGTTTTGGGTGGAGGTGGATGAACTGCTTCTGGCTGTATTCTGACGAACAGGAGCCGTGTCAGGCTCTGGTGGAGGTGGAGGTGGGGGAGGTGGAACCCTTCCTTCTGGTATAAAAACCAGTGTCCCCTCTCTAAATGGGGTGTCCTGATTTAACTGAGGATACAAATCTTTATTTCCCTTGTACTCAGTTAGTACAGTGTCCAACTCATCGCCATTTTTAACCTGATAAATTACTCCATTAGATCTTGGTGGTACCACCAGCTGAGACCCATCTCTTATTATAGGATTAGATCCAGCCATGCTGTTTGCAGATTTTAATGCATTAATACTTAGACCATACTCTTTAGCTAATCCGGATACAGTATCAGAGGAATCAACGATATGATAGATAATCTGATTCCTTTTCCTTTTCGGAGGAGTTATTTTACCATAATAATCAGCCGACTGAAAAACCATCTCTTCTGAACCTGCAAAAGAAATATATCCCGATGCAGCCGAAATTTCTGAAAAACCAACCGCTGAATTGTTATGATTAATTCCTATGTATACAACCCCCATTGTTAAAAAAAATGAAAATAAAAGCGTTAAAGAATTGTTTAATGAATACTTATTATTTTTTGTAGCTTTTTTCCTGCTACTCTCCTTGATTATTCTGTTGGATTTAAGAAACTGTATCATTTATTATTCGAGTAAAACCCAGCTTAATTTTATCACTAGTCATAGTCTGTCAAAAAAACGCTATTATGAGCTTTTTGAATAAACACATTCAGATAAAAACAAAATGTCTCTCAGAAATTTGTCATTTACAGATTCTCTAAATAAAAAATCATTGACTGCCAGTATTGTATATCTCACCATAGACCCAATGTCTTTCTCTATATCTACTATCACATCTTTTATCTTTTTAGCGCCTACATTCCCAACAATCAAAATATCTGTCGGAGATTTTTTATTCTCCGTAAAAATACCACTCGCAAATATTTTCTCTATACCATTCAAGTTTGCCAATCTTAGTATGTAATTATGAGTGGTTTTTTCTGGAGTAATTTTAACAAAGATGGACTTTAATTCCTCATAAAAAAAAAACTTCTGACTAACTAAGTAATATGTTTTATTTTTATCTGTAAAAGTAGACAAAAGACCAATATCTGTCAGGTTTTCCAGTTCTCTTCTGACAGAATTAATCCTTTCATTGATTTTGCGTGTTATTTCCCTGACAAAAAAAGACCTCCCCTCTTCGCTAAAAAAAAGCTGGAGTATTTTTAATCTTGTCCTAGAAGAAAACAATGCCAGCAAAACCCTTGTCTCTTCTCCATTGTTCACTCTTTATATCTTTCTACATAAGTTCCGCTTTCTGTATTTATCACTACCTGATCGCCTGTTTTAATAAAAGGCGGGGCATTTATTTGCTTTCCGTTTTCCAGAGTAACTAATTTCTGTGTGCTGGTTTTTGTATCTCCTTTATCAACAGGCGGGGCATCTGTTACTATCATTACAACCTTTTTAGGGATTTCAGCGCTAAAAGCAATACTGTCCAGCATCATCAACACAACGCTTGCACCCTCCTTTAAAAAATCTGCAGACTCACCTATAGTATCCTGCAGTATATCATGTTGCTCGAAAGTTTCATTGTCCATGAAAGACAGTGTTTCTCCAGTTTTGTATAAAAACTGTGCATTCCTTTTGGTAATATCTGCTTCTTCTATTCCTTCAGAAGATTTAAATGTTGTTTCTATGACCTTCTCGTTTTTTAAATTCTTAATTTTACATCTTACAAAACTGCCACCCTTGGCAGGCTGCACAAACTGAAAATTTGTTACAACAAAAGGCTCGCCCTGATAAATAATAGCTGTTCCATTTCTAATCTGAGAAGCACTTAACATTCACTTAGTTTTTATCTGCTAATTTAAAATTTGAAAATAGTGCTAAAAAAACAATGAGTTTGCATCCAGCCTTGTTAAAATCCAGATTACATATTGTTCTGTTTAAAATCATTACAGCTACCATCTTCACTTTAAACCTTTATTGGCTTAATGATTATTTTTTAATAGATCACTTTTCATTTCTGTCTTTAATTATACTGACAGCAGGAATCTTGGCAGGATTTTTATACAAAGCTAGGCATAAGACCAGCGTCTATTTTTTAGCATTTTCATCTCTTGTATTAATAGTACCCGGAAACTTAAATGATCTTCAGATCTTTGGGCAGGAAAGTTTTTTTTATTTACTGATTGGTGGAAAATACCAAGAGTATAGTACAAAGTTTGTACCTTTTACAGTCTCTATAATCTCCCTTAGTCTGTCTTTAGCACTGCTGATTGCCCAAAGGTATAGTTTTACACATACTAAAGAACCGGTTTTACGACACCTCCTAAAAATAAAACCCAAAAAATATGTCCTGAATTTCTTAAAAAATAACTGGGCTTTTGTTGTTAATTTTATTATCTGCCTGTATCTAACGGTCCTGGCTTTCCTGAGATTTTACAGCTTTAACATACCAAATGCCGACCTAGCAATATTTGATCAGGCAATTTTCAACCTTTCTAATTTTAATGAACCACAGTCAACGGTGAGGATGGTTCACAATCTTTTTAAAGATCACCAGCACTTTAGCATGGTTACACTGGTTCCTTTTTACTGGATTGGTATTGATAATTCTACAGCTTTGATATTGGTACAGGCATTTTTATTAATATTTTTCCCTGTATTTTTTTTAAGCAAAGCTTACAAAAATTTTTTTACACACAGGCCGGGTCAACTTCTAGTCCTTGGTATAACTTTATTTTTAGCACTTCACCCATTCTCCCAGTTTGCACTTCAGTCATTTTTTCATGAAGTCTATCTGGTCCCCACTTTTGCCAGCATCTCAATATTCTTTTTAAGTAAATTATACAGCAGAAAAAGTATTCTGTATGCCTTGCCATACTTAGTATTTCTTGCACTTTGGATGGGATCAAAGGAAGATCAATGGATTTATGTTTTGTTTTTCCACATCCAGATGGTTGTATGGTATTTTCTTTTAAGATTTACCAATAAAAATACCATCAAAATTTCTCTGATGTATATTGCAAGCTTCTTGATCACAGGAGTTATAGCCAGCTTTTCTTACCAGATATTTATTAAAAATTATCAAACTCTGTGGGACTATACCCCCTACTACTCACAAATTACTGAAAATTTAAGGGCGTTCAGACAGACACTCAACTTTGGAGAAATATTTAAGGATACAGGGTTTTTAAATACTACACAAAATCATATGCTGATGACAGGACTATCATTTGATATACTCACCTTCTTTTTTGGGAATTTTACAGGCATGGGATCCTACACCCAAAGACTGATTTCTAACGAAGAAGCAATAGGTTCATTTGTGGCTACACAGTATGGCGTGCTAGCACCGTTTTTTAGTGTTCTTACATTTATGTTTTTATCCAGATTTTTGAATGGCATAAAAAAGACACCCCAGAATCTAGTGCCTGTATTTTTAATATGTACGGTATTTTTAGGGCTTTATTCTACATACCAGCTAAAACTGGAGTCCAGAATTAACTATCAAAATCATTACTTTGCTCTTGAACCAGTTGGCACTGCAAAAAATTTCAAAGAATCTCATAAGGAGCGGACAGCTTTTTTTGAAGCCCTGAATAAAGTTCCGCCAGAAGCAGGGCTAAAGACCATGTACAATCTAACCCCTTTTGCCTCCAGCCGTGAGAAAATCTCTTATATAGAACCCAATATCTGCAAAGATCCAGAAAATACAGAATGGTGGTGTGACAGAACCAGAAACTGGGAAGAGATAGGGTACAAATTTACAATATACCCTGTTAAAACAGGTTCTTTTTTGTGTCTGAGCCTTCCGCATTTTTTAGAAAATTGCCAGACACAAAAAGACTTTATACAAGATAGACTGGATTCAGATAACTTTAAAAAATACCATGAAAATGAATATTTTATAATTCTAGAGGAGCTGGCAGAAAATGTAGATTAAAATCATTCTGAAAATTTACTTTTGCAAAAGTTATTGTAAGATACAGTGATGATGAAAAAAATACTCATTGGTCTGGTTTTGCTGTCAGGATTGACTGCATGCAGTAATTCATCTAAAGATATTGAGGGTACATGGGTAGCAGAAATTTCACCCTACAGCCAAGAAACAATCATTATTGAAGATGGAAAGATAGAAAAAACACTTAATGCTCAGGTTTTTGGTAACATTACCGAAACCATAACAGCTGACTTTGTGGTTAAAGAGAAAAGTGAAAACTTATACACCCTGGAATTAGAAAATATTGAATCTGCATTTAATGCAGAGTCAATGGATGCAACTTCTATAGAATCAGGCTTTCTTCAAAAAGTAATTGATTTAGAAAATGATCCTTATGTAATATTAAAATTATACAAAGAAGAGCAAAAGATTCATACATTTAGTAAAGAGGGAGAGTTTTTATACGAATACATTAAACAAGAGTAAATTTTATATGGTCTAGGGCTATACTTTTAAAAGAGCCTTGCCTTTACACTTATGTAATTTTTCGGGTAATCTCTCACAAGTGACAGGTTTATTATTCATCCTACAAAGTTTAGGTGGTCAAGTTTGCTTTTCAAGTAATCCTAGAAAATTGTGAATAGCAGGTGCGTTAGAATCAGATACTCTATTGTCTTGAACTATGATTTACTGATTATCTGATAGGCTATGATTAATGTTGCGATTATTTCCCCTTAATCATAGTATTCATTAAATCAGACAGATCACAGTTCAAAAACTTACACCTACCCCTAAACCACCTCCAGAACTCTGTTAATATAATGCTCTCCCCACTGCTTTAAACTCAAAGATTTATCCCACCAAGCAACATTAGTTCCTTGAGCCCACTCCCAGATGATCATTCGATCAAGCATAATATAAACAGGTAGCCGTTCTTTAAACCCGGGTCTAACCTGCACAAGATCTAAATACTTACCTATATATGCACTCAAGCACTTTTTATCTTCTTCATCAATATAAACCAGAGCTGTGCGGTACAGATCAATCTCACCGTCTTCAAAGCACCACTCCTGAAAATCAAAAATGCCGGATATGTGCCATTTATCACCACTTTTCTCTGCAACAGTGTTCCCCAGTTTATAATCCTGCATAACAATGGTTGGAGTAAAACTATTCTCAATTGCCGACCTCCCTTTTTCCAGTATTTCTTCTATCCATACTCTGTCATTCTGTGTGGTATATCTGTTGTAACTGATTGAGCTATCAACAAACCGCAAAATACGATCCTTTACTACAGAGAAGAAGTCTTTTCCAAACGGGTTAACTGTCTGGCTGTAGTACCCAAACTCACCACAGCTATCTCCTGTGAACTGCTGCATCTCTGTAAGGTTCTCTGCCATAGCAACTGCAATTCCAGTTTTATCCTCTCTGCTTAAACTACTGTACAGCTCCTCGTCAGCCAACTGAAAATCCCGCATTTTTGGCATTATTACAAACTTCCAGCCAAATATATCCTGACTACCATCAAAATAGTACGGATACGGTGCTGGTGCTTTGGTTTCTTTATGAAATAGATCCGCCAGAAACTTCTCGCGTTCAAACTGAGTACGATCATGGGGGCAACCCCTTAATACAAACTCACCTTTATCGCTTGTAATAAAAACATTCTGCCCAAAATTACCAAACTGAATCTTGGTAGCTTTTACAAACTTCCCTAAGTTAAACTTATCAAGGGCTTTCTGAAGCTGCTCATCCGAATTTTACCAAGTCTTTTTGTGTACTCTTGCATAGTTATGATTTTTGTTGTGAATTTAGATTAATTGGGGGTATTGGTCAATGGTGGGGGTTGTAAAAAACAGTACCATCAGGGATGCTAAATATATACCAAAAACTAAACACAGTAGATACTCGTAATTCTTGGGATATGGGGGAATTATTTACAGAAAAAAAGACTATCTTGTTGACAAAAAAACCTGTTCAAAATTACCCCCAAATTCTTCATCATGCGTAACACCTAGTACCGTTCCTTTAAAATCTTTCACAAACTTTTCCAGTTCCTCAATAGATATTAAATCCAGATGATTTGTTGGCTCATCCAGTATTAGAAAATTAGCCCTAGTGTACATTATCTGCATTAGCTTCAGCTTACTTTTCTGTCCCCCGGACAGCTGGTACAGTGCCTTATCTAGGTCATCTTTATTAAATCCATAGTTTTTAAGTATAAAAAATCTCTTTTCCTTAGTTTCATGTCTGCATGTATCGGCTATAAACTCCTGTAGTGTTATACTTTGGTTCAGTTCATCTGATTGCTCAAAAAAACCTAAATCAGCTGTCTGGGAAAATTTTATTTCTCCACTAAAGTTTATCCCCTTGAGACTATTCATTAAAGCGGTTTTTTTATCCTCTTGGTAATGATCAACCCCTCTACTTTCCATGCCTCTTATATATTCCAGTGTCAGTATTTTTAAAAAAGTAGTTTTTCCTGATCCATTAGGTGCAAGCAAGAATACTTTATCATCTTTGTATAGCTCCAGATTAAAATTTTTGATTAGTTCTCTATCTTCTATGCTTAAGCAGAAGTCTTTTATCCTTACTAAATAGTTACCAATTCTTTCTGTATCTTTTTTATTAAAGTTAATTTCAGTTTTTTTAGATGGGTCAATTGGCTCTTCCTTCAAAAGTTTTTCCAGGTTCTTTTCTGTAGCTTTTCTTTTTTTGGCTGCTACTTCATTATCTCCTCCTGCCTTCATCTGGAATTCCCAGTATCTTTTTATCTGCTGTTCGTATTTCTCTTTTTCTCTAAGAAAATTATTAGAAGTTTTTGTCTGTTGTTTTACCAGATTTTGCTTTTGATATTTATAATCATCAAAGTTACCTGTATATTCCCATATTCTCTGATGTTCAAGCTCAAGGATTTTCTGAGGAAATGTTTTTAAAAGAGTTCTATCGTGAGACACCACAAACACTGCTTCTTTCAGGTTTTTAATGAAATCTATCAGCCATTTTTTAGTTGGTATATCCAGATGATTTGTTGGCTCATCCAGTAAAATCAGGTCGTGACTTTGTACTATCAGTCTGGCAAAATTTACTTTTAAAAACTCACCTCCACTTAAAGAATCCATCGGGTTAAACCATGTTTCTTCTTTTAAATTCAGTGTATCTAAAATTTTTAAAAGTCTGGCCTCATATTTATCATCAGAATTTTTAGCAAGTTCAATTTCAGCCTCTATCAGCTCTTCCATTTTCTTTTCGGAATATTTGTTTGATAAATCATCTTTAAGCCTTTTAACTTCTTTGTCCCAGAACAGTTTTTTATGATTTTTGTCATAGATAAAATCAAATACGGACTGTTTAGAATGGAATCTTTCTTGGTTAAGAGACCCTAGGGAAAATGCTTTTGGTTTTTTAATTTTTCCTGTATCTGGCCTTGATTCATCTTTAATTATCTTAAATAGAGTTGTTTTGCCAGATCCATTCTCTCCTATGAGGGCAATCTTACAGCCTTTTTCTATAGAAAAAGAAACAGATTCAAAAAGTAGTTTAGTGTGTATGTATTTAGAAATGTTTTTAATAATCATTATGGTTTAATTAAATAGTTATGTAAAATGTTTCTATGAAAATAAATAATAAAGAGAGCTCGTACCCTTTACGAGGCGTACTTGATATTAATTAAAAAACCAGAAAGTTTTTAGAAGTCTATTACCAGCCAACACTAAGCTACTTGTAAATGTAAATACTAAAAAATCAAGAATTTTTTTACTATTTAATCAGGTTCCTGCTTTTTATACCTCTGGGCGATTTAATAAACCTATGCCAAAATATATATGTTCTCCATATAAAAAATATAGCCAGCAAAAAGTATACTATCCTGAGATATATCCAGTATTCCTCTGGGATATTTTCTCTATAAACCAATCCAAATGGATACCAGTATGGTCTGTCTAGGTATGCCTGAGCTATCCAGTTTTGTGGTATCTGGACAATACATCCACCTAAAAAACCCTGAGACCCAACCACAAGGCATAGAAATACTAGTAGTATGAACTTGATATATATTAGTATTTTATCAAACAAAGACTCAAAATACTCCTTCTGATTCAAAAAACTTTCCAGGCTGATAAAAACAGCCAGTACAATTATGTAAGCCCATTGGCCAGGATTGTGGAATATATCAATCCATCGATTGATTTCTATGGCCTGATCCCTTGTTAAACTTATCAACTCCCTTGTTATGCTAACATTTTTTTTGGGCTAATGTCTATATTAATAGATTCACTTTGTGTGGTGTAGATGGTATCATCCATTACTGCATTTAGTATGCCCAATATTAGAAAGTTTGTAATCATTCCACTCCCACCGTAGCTCATAAAAGGAAGAATGACCCCCGATGCAGGAAGTAACCCTATGTTACTACCAATATTCTGTACAATCTGCATGGTGAATATTATTATTGCTCCCAGTGCATAAGAGGATGCAAAAGAGGATTTGGATTTTTTATAAAAAGAAGCAAGAGAAATAATGAGTAGCCAGTAAAGATAAAATAGAAAAAATACTCCAAATAGACCAAAGTTTTCTACCATAACTGCAAAAATAAAATCTGTCTGCCTAGATGGCAAAAATCTTAGAATACTTTCTTGGGTAAAACCAAGCCCCTTACCAAACAGTCCTCCGCTGGAAATTGCGTCAATTGATAGTGCTACATTGGTCTGGTATTCTCCTTCAAGTATCCCACTGAGAAATGTATCCACCCTTATTTTCTGAAAGTCACTTAGTAAGAAGAAGTAGGACAACGGAGAGAGAATAATTAATCCTGCAATAGAAAATAATAATAATTTATATCGCTTTTTTATTATACTAAATACTAGAAAACCAGATAATACAAAAGACAGTCCTGTATCAAGGTCTGGTTGAAGGAACAGGAGTGTAAATATCAACACAATGATTGATAATATGACTATCCCGGATGATAGAGTGTTTAGTCTTGGTGCAGAAAGCACTAGGGCAAGCACAAGCAGGAAAAATGGCTTAATAAATTCAGAAAATTGCAGGGATTGCCCAAAAATGAATATCCATCTTTTTGCTCCATTTATTTCGGTACCTGTAAATAAGGTTAGTGCGAGCATCAAGACCATGAAGCCAAAAATATATGGTGTTAACATTTTAATACTCTTTACAGGTATAAAAGAAGACCCCATGTATACTACAATACCAACTACTATAAATATTGTCTGTTTTACTATAAAATCATTTTCTCCATCTACTTGGAAAGTGACACTATATATTGTAATAGCCCCAACCACTGAAATAATTAATGCGGAAATAAAATATCTGTAAAATAGATTCAATATTCAGTTTGATTTTAATAATTTGCGAAGTAAAAGAAACTTGAGGGGCTTTAGCTCAGTTGGCTAGAGTGCTTGCATGGCATGCAAGAGGTCACCGGTTCGAATCCGGTAAGCTCCACCTAGTTGCCTGTCTCTAGCGAGTCTCTGTAGGCAGACGGTCAGTTACTCAGCAGTCATTTTTTTGTTTCTTAGTCCTCGTCATTGAGTGCATATGGCGTGTGGGCTGAAAGATCTTCATTTTTCTTGAGACAAGGCTTGCTGGTATTTTTAAAGCTATCAATTTAACATGTATCTGAATGTCACAGAAAAAAGTAGTTGTAATTGGGGGCGGTCTAGGTGGAATGGCCTCTGCATGTTTTTTAGCCAAAGAAGGTTTTAGCGTATCTCTTTACGAAAAAAATGAGCAATTTGGCGGAAGAGCAGGGGTTTTTACAGAAAATACTCAGCACGGGGGTTTTATATTTGATATGGGTCCAAGCTGGTACTTAATGCCAGATGTATTTGAAAGATTTTTTAAAAATCTGGGTGTAGATATTAAAGACCATCTAAATCTTACAAGGATGGACCCAAACTACAGAATTTTTTTTGAAGAAATTAATGACTATATTGATATAAGAGCAAAGCCAGAAGATAATTTTGATACATTTGAAAAACTGGAACTGGGGTCAAGTAAAAAATTTCAGGAATACCTTGAAAAAGCGGAATACCAGTACAAAGTTGCAATCAAAGATTTTATCTACAAAAACTATGATTCTGTGCTGGACTTTATTAATATCCGAACTGCCACAGAAGGATTGAAACTGAGAGTTTTTAATAATCTGCACAAAACAGTTAAAAATTACTTTAAAACTCCTGCTATGCAGAAGATAATGGAATACACCCTTGTTTTTCTGGGTAGCTCACCATATACCACTCCTGCTCTATATAGTATAATGACTCATGTTGATTTTAATCTGGGGGTATTTTACCCATCAGGTGGTATTGGAGCTATTACAAAGGCACTGTTTGATATAGGTATTAAACTGGGAGTGAGTTTTTATATTGATGCACCAGTTACTGGAGTGGAAACCAATTTTAATCAAATAAAAAAAATTAAAATTGGTGGTAACCCTAAAAAAGTAAAAGAGTTTAACCAGACTCAGCAGGTAGATTTTAATAAAGTAGTAAGCAATATTACACATGGTAATCATACAATAGAGATTGAGGCAGATATAGTAGTAAGCAATGCACCGTATTCTTTTACCGAGAGCCTGCTGTATAAAAAACAGAGAGGATATTCGGATAATTACTGGGAAAAACAGAAAATGGCTCCGGGTGCTATGCTAAATTATATTGGATACAAAGGGAATATTCCTCAATTCAGGCACCACACTCTTTATTTTTCACAAGACTGGAACAGTAATTTTGCAGATATTTTTGATCGAAGAAAACTCCCTGAGGATCCATCAATATATATCTGCAATCCATCAAAAACAGATACAACAATTGCCCCTGAAGGATATGAAAATCTGGTTATACTTACACCTGTTTCGGCATTTGCGGATGATTCTAGGGATAACACGAGCAACTATAAAGCAAAAATCTACAGTATTCTAAAAGATAAAACCGGTGTAGACATAGAATCTAATAAAGTCTTTGATAAAACTTTTAGTAACAAAGATTTTGCCTCTAGGTATAACTCATTAAATGGATCGGCACTGGGTATAAGTCATGACTTATTTCAAACGGCTGTGTTTAGACCAAAAAACAAAAGCAAAAAAATAGAAAATCTTTACTTTGCTGGTGCAGATACTCAGCCAGGCATTGGAATGCCAATTGTCTTAATATCTGCTGAACTGGTTAAAGACAGGATTAATAAGGATTTGCAGATATAACTTATAATTCAGCTGATTTTTGTTACAACAAAAGGACCGGTATATCTTTTTGTTTATCAAACTCTTCCTTCTGTTCCGTGTATTCTTCTGGGGTAAGACCCTCTTCTTGTGTCCACCTTTATCCACAAGTTGTCGTATTCGTATTCAAGGGAGCGGACCAGACCCCTCCAAGTGTTCAATAACGATACATTGTAATACTCTGTTCTAACTTTTTACTACCTTCTATATCTATCACACTCTTTTTCAAGAGGTACTCTACAGAGGCGAGGTTCTCCCACCCTCTAAAAGTAGAAGATTTTAAATATATGAAAATGTAAAAGTCAGAAGGGCGGACACATGGGTCCGCCCCTGCAATAATAATACAGTTAGATATTAGGTGGGCGGGAGAACCCCGCCTCTGTAGCAATTCTTTAGGTAGGGTAAGTGGTTCTGGCTTAAAAGATGGGTAAGGATGAGCTTCTTGTGACAGAAAGTATTTCTGAGGATGGTTCCTGTTTTAGCTCGCAATTCCAGTGTATAGCCATTGGGGGTGGAAGGAGCAGACTTCAATATCCATATCACCAAGGTTGTAATAACCAGATAAGTGAGGTTACAGTACAAGAAAAATTAGAAGATTTATACTAGAATATAGCACGATCAGCGATTAGCAGTATATTGTAGATGCTCCAGCACATTTTGGGTATCTGCAGGTTTCGGGATGACTATTCTGCTCTAAAGTACTCTTCCTTTTTTGTTTTTCCCATTAACTTTGCAATCAGTAGATCAGGAAAGGACTCTATTTTAGCATTAAGTAGGTTTACGCTTTCATTGTAAAATTCTCTCCTGTCTGCCAGTTCATTTTCAATCCCTGTTATTCTGTTCTGTAATTCCAGAAAATTCTCATTTGCTTTTAAATCCGGGTAGTCTTCTGCTAAAGCAAATATTCTTTTCAGGTCTTTAGATATATTCTGACTCTCTTTAGCTTTTTTTACCATATCCTGAGTTTCTTCCATGTTTTTTCTTGCTTCTACAACCTTAGTCAGCGTTTCCTGTTCATATTTTGCATATCCTTTCACTAATTCTACAAGCTTGGGTATCTCCTCACCTCTTTGCCTAAGCAGTACATCAATATTGTGCCAGGATTTATCTATGTTATTTTCTAAGAATACAATACTGTTAAATATAGACAGAAAATAAAAAAATACGCCTGTGGCTACTAAACTAAAAACAATAAATGGTATCATGCAACCTAAGCTTAGTTCAGTAAAATTTTATACCAATACCACCTGCAAGAGTTTATTGTACTTATTATAAAGCCCCCTGTCCATTGTGATTATTTTTTGAATATTGTTATTAAGACAGCAGCTTACCTGAAGGGCATCTTCAAAGTCCCTGTTTTTTAAAAAAGTCTTAGCCTTCTGATAATCCTCCTGGGTTAAATCAAGGATGTAAAAAGAGTCTAGAAACTTAATTATGTTGGATAGTTTTAACTTAAATTTTTCTGCAAAATACATAGTTATATTGCATGTCAGGGTAGAAACAAAAAAGGTGTCCTGCGTATCCAGGATATAAATACACTCATTATATTTTGGTCTTTGAGGTAAAACAATCTCCAGAATAATATTAACATCTACAAAGACATCCATGTAGTAGTATTTATCTTAAATCTTTATTGATTCAAGCATGATATCTTTGTATAGTTCTTTGTGGCTCTTTTTCTGATCCGGCACTTTTGAATGTATGGTTGTAAATTGTAAAGAATTGGATAAAGATGCAATATTTTTCCCATTAGGAGACTTTTTCATCTCTTTTTGGGCAGGTGCTAATTTTACTCTGAACTCATTTCTCTTTCCCTTGTTATGAATCACTTCAATTTCCTTCTGGCTTGCTTTTTTTAGGTATTCATCCAATTTTAATCGTAACTCTTGAGCAGATATACTGACCACCTTACTAACAGTTTATTAAAAACTTGACAATAGTCAATTTTGATGGAGAATTTATTGTTACAGATATGATTTAATGAAAAGCAAAAGAATGGGTGCCGCAATTTTTTTGCATTTTTAGTATCATTAAAAGGCTTGCTTAAAGCCAAAGCACAAAAACAAAAATTAAAACAAAAAAATGAAAAACATGAACATTGTTAAGTTTGATGATGAAATATACAAAGAAGTATTGGTGAGTATTGGTAAGATTTTCAATAAATTAAATATAAAATATTGTATTGGGTTTGGGATGGGCTTGAGACTTGCAGGAGTTAATTTATTTAAGCCAGACGATATTGATTTTGTTCTGGATAAAGCAGGTGCAGAGCATGCAGCCAAAGTACTTGAAGAATTGGCCGATAGAGTAATTAGACCTTTTTCTTATTCAAAAACAGATCTTTTTTCTAATAACCTGGGTACATATATTGTAAATGGTATAAAGGTGGAGCTAATATCTGACCTAACCATAAAAAGAATTCATCTGCTGGATTTTAAGAATTTCTTAAATCCGCTGATAAGACCTAATTATAAAAAAATTAGAGGGGTTAAAATTCCATATGCTAAAACAAAAAGTATTATTCAGGCATATGTACTTATAGAAAGATATTCCAAGGTGATGGTTGTTAATGAGTTTTTAGAGTTCTATAAAAAATATAAGTTACTTAATAATTATCGCAGTGATTCGGGTATTCATTTAAAGCAAAATTGTACAACTCTAGCGTACACATAAGTTTTCTTGTTGCCTGTAAATTTTTTTGCTGTAGAATTTGATATGAATGGATAGTGTGGCAGAAGACTCAAAAGAAGGAGAACGGAGTCAGGGTGGTGATTACTCAGAGCCTCCCCTTGCGACTCCTCATGTTTCTTATGCTTATGCAGCAGATTTATATACAAATCCATATATGATGAATATGGAAAAACTTTGCTTACTCACAGAGGCAGAGGCACTTAATATTATTGTTGATATACTTATTAAAAAAGGAGCAGGAGGTAGCCAGCACTACAGCTATAAAGAAGAAGATTTTAGAATATTACAGGAAACCGGGAGAATGGAGTTGCATCATTATTCTCTGCTTTTTTGCCTGTCTTTGGCAAGGGAAGACCATAAAGATATTTACCCTGATACACCTCTCTGGACTTTTTATCAAACAAAAATATCCTCTTTTTTCAAAAGAGTTGAAGAGAGGTACGGACATTTGAATAACAATATCAATATGGTCAGAAAATACTTACCTAGAATTGGGGTTAAGGTCTAGGTATCCTGCATAGATCGGGTATATATTAGAATTCACGGGAATACTGGTCTTAGGGCATCGACAGGAAGACACCCCTCAGCAGAGATAAACGCACCACCTAGACACAGGGGAGGACTAGTATCTGTGCTTTGCAGTTCTTTATATGTTGTGGTTTTGGGTAGGACAACAGTATATTCTGTAGTGACATCCAGATTAACCCTTCCCTCTGAATTTATTTTCCATTCATCCGTGCCTGAATTTCCTTCAATCCCAAAATCCCAATTTACATCTACAGAACCCACTCGATTACCAACCCCTTACCAGTCGCTCAACCTGAAGCCTGATAGTACACAGTTAGAGTTTAGCCACTAAAGTCTGAATAAGTTTATCACAGTTCT
>CAYMEI010000009.1:0-17116 GCA_964389605.1 uncultured Candidatus Saccharibacteria bacterium
TCATTAACTATACTGAAATATAGTACCATGCTTGCATTACTTCTTTATTTTTCATTTCAAAACCAAAACGCAGTTTCTATAGAACCTACAAATTCATAGATTTTTTGCAAGTGTGTGGAAAAATTTATGATACCTGTGAACAAAATTATTGACAAAAATACATTGAATCCTAAAAATATCCTGAATAAACTTTGACTTTGACACTCGGGTTTTTTGGTATATCATCTAACAAGAGTTTAAATGATTATAAGTTTTTAGGTCATGTTTTTAAATGGTGTGGTTATTGGATTAATTAGTAAATATAAATTTGTTATACTCTTAATCATAATAAATATAATTGTTTTTTTCAGGTGGCTTACTTTTGATATTTTTACATATGCTGACTGGACTTTCCACTCATCTGAAGGGCTTCTGAGTCTTTTCTTGCCTAGTTTGTGGTTTTCTGGTGTGGAGCTTGGGGAAGTGTACCTGCTTTTGTGGCGGGCACCAATGAATTTACTGTTTTATTTTTTTGGGGCAGTAGGTATGGACTCTGGTATAGCAGATAAACTGATAGTATTCTGGCCTTCAGTTCTGGTTGGAAGTATAGGGAGTTTTTATTTTTGCAGGTATTTTACCAAAAATAAGATATCTGCATTTGCGGGGTCTATTATTTTTTCTTTTAACACCTACTTTCTGGCAATACAGACACAGGGTCACAATCTTTTAGTAGTAGCCGCTGCTTTTGCTGTTGTAGCTTTTTTGTCCTACTCATGGTCACTATACAGACAAAGGCTTTATTTTTTTGCAGCCACTGCAATACTTATGTTTGTAGTTGGATCATATGATTTCAGAACTTTTTATATGTTGCTGTGGATGCTCTTCTTTTACTTTATCTTCTTTCTGGTAGCCAGACCCGCAAAGGTTAGATGGAAAGAATTTATAATTGGGCACTTATTTCTGGGGATGTGCATTGTGCTTTTAAGCCTTTACTGGATTCTTCCAATACTGATGGTAGGGAATCTCACTGAAAATGAGGTGCTGGAAAGACCTCTCTTTGGAAATAATTTCTGGAATTTGGAAGCTGCAATAAACATATTTCATCCTTTCTGGAATGGGTCGGTACCGGAGTGGTTTACTGTGCAGGAGGTACCTCTTTATATGTGGTTAATCCCAATAACTGCACTGTTGGGTTTTCTGGTCAACTTCAGAAACAAACACGCATATTTTTTTGCGTTTCTGTCTCTTGTGGGTATCTTGCTTTCCAAACAAGTAGATCAACCGTTTACAGAACTCTACCCGTGGTTAAATAAAAATATGCCCGGTTTTGGAGCCTTTAGAGAGGGGAGTAAGTTTTATTTGTTTACAATAACAGGCTACATGGTTCTTATAGGTATGTTTTTAGACTGGCTTAGTGTACAGGCAAAAAGCTACTCAGGTGGCAAGCATCAATTAGACAGACATCAATTAAAAGACTATTGGCACATTTTTTTTGAGTCTGCAAGATTATTTCTGTTATTTACCATAATAGCAATATTTGGATGGAATGCACTACCTGTTATGACAGGTGAGATTGGAACTCTTTTTACTCCTAAAGAGATGCCTCAGGATTATACCATTCTTAAGGACTTTATTTTTAATCAGGAAGGAGTTTTTAATATACTGACCGTACCAAGTCATTCCAAGTGGCAGTTGTTTATCAGTGAAAAATCCAGGGTAAGACCTTTGAGTTTATTAAACGACACCTGGAGCAATGTCTTTGCAGAAAACACAGGAGATTTACCAGAAGAAAAAATTATTGGTCTGTTTAGCAAAGAATATTCCAGAGATTTACTATCTACTGCCAACATAAAGTATGTTATTGTTCCAACAGGTGATCCTTATTCTGATAGATTATTTTTTAGAGGTTACGGGATAGAAAGAAACATGGATATAAGGCAATACTATATAGATGAGCTGGATGATATTAATTTTTTAAAGAAAGTAGATATAGGGACAAAAGACCTGGTTATTTATGAAAACACTGGGTACAGAGAATTTATTAACACTTCCAGCAATGTGTTTTTGCTTGAATCACTAAATAATCTTGAAGGTAAAAAAGACTTTTCTTAGCAGTTTTCAGGAAGCAGAGAAGAAGCGTTCTTTTTTACAACTAAAGATACTGGTACTCAATCAGACTACTCACACCTTAAATTTTTGACTGAGATATTTAATTTACTTGAAAATACAAACTCCTCCAGTTTTAAAAATGATTTTATTAACCAGAATATTGAGACTTTCAGGGGCAAAGAATACTTTGTTTACAGAAATAATAAGTATAGAGAATTATTCTATGAGTTTGTTAATAAAAAACTTATATTATTTACAGATTCACTCGGCGAATTGTTTATTAACAATGAAAAGGTATTTAAAGGAGAAAGCGCAGGTAGGACCAGAGTACAATCTATAGATATACAGGAAGGTGTAGATTATTTTATTACCTTGAACGATATGGTTGTACCATTAAAACAAAATAGAGTGCCCGAGTCTATTGGAATATTTACCAGTCAGGACACCGTGAGAGTTCTAAAAACCTCTGGCAATAACTTACTGCCAAATCCTTCTTTTGAAGACGGGTTCTGGAACGATCAAGTGGGAGATTGTCATAATTATGATGATAACCCGATTTTAGACCAGAGACTTAATTCAGACATGGCGACAGATGGGTCTGTTTCTTTACAATTAGAAGCAAAAAGGCATATTGCCTGTAGTTCTAAAAAGATAAAAGTAACAGCAGACACCACTTTTTTTCTTAGTTTTGACTTCAGGAGTCCTAACAGTAATATAGTGGGTTTTGATGTAGTTTTTAATGAGGATGAATTATTTGGGAACAAAGAAAGAATAGATGACAACCTAGATGATTCGGATTATAAGATTAAGAATTCACATCGTGATATAAGCAAGTATGCTCACAAACTTTTTCTTCCTGTACAGAATCCGTACATATGGGATAGTCATTCCAGACTTTTTTGGTCTCCTGCAGATGCCGAAGATCTTAAGCTGTATATTAACTCTTACAGCACAGATGAATTACAGAATATAGTGACCTTGTATGATAACTTTAAGCTCTTTGAGCTTGAGGAGGTATTTAAGGTTCCGGTTAATATTAGTGAAACAGACAGTAATCACTTGGAGATTGTAGAACTACCTGCTCAGGATGATTATATAGACATAAAGATTAGATCTAAAGAAGTAAACTCTATAAATCTTATTGAAAACAGTTCTTTTGAGAACAGTTTGTGGGCAAAAGAAGTAGGGGACTGTTTTAATTTTGATGATAACCCGCAGATAAATATGAGCCTAGATAGTACAACAAGTTCTGAAGGTTTAAGCTCCTTAAAACTGGAGGCGTCAAGACATATTGCATGTACTTCTACATTTTTTGATGTGGAGGGTGGAAAACTTTTAATGCTGAATCTGGATTACCAGAGTCCAAATTCAGATTATGCATCAGTAAGGATTACATTTAATAACAATGACAAAGAGGTATTTTACAAAAAAATTCCAATAGAAAATCAAAAATGGAACAACTTCAATACAGCAATTAAGATACCCTTTGGGGCAACTGTTGCCAGTATAAGAGTAGAGGGCTTTTCTGACCACAAAGGAACAAAAAACTTTATAACCCGTTATGATAATGTACAGTTGCATCAGTTACCTGATTTGGATAATATATATTATTTATCTGGACATCCGGACATGTTTCTGGAGGAGCCAGGAAGTGTTAGCTACTCATACAGCGGACCCACAGATATAAAAGTTAATATTAACTCAGCTTTGTATCCATTTTTTTTAAATATGGCAGAAAAATATCATAAAAACTGGATTACTGACTTAGGAGACATTCCTCATTTTAAAACTCAGGACGCCTTAAATACATGGCTCGTAGACCCTGAAGAGGTTTGTAAAGAAAGTACTGATATATGCTCCAGAAACACAGATGGCTCTTACAATATAAAATTCACTATTAAATTTAAAGGTGATGAGATGGTGCCTGCCGGGGTAGCTATATCAACTGCAACTTTAATGCTGTTAATTTTATATCTGTCTGTCAGTATTTTAATAAACAGAAGAGAAAATGATAAGCTAAAGATGAAAGGGTCCGTCTAATAAACTAATGGATTTTAAATTAATAATATGTTAAATAATAAAAAAGAATACAATAGTTACCCTCTAGTTAGCGTTGTACTTGGGGTTAAGAGTGGAGAGAGAACAATAGAAAAGTTCTGTCAATCTGTTATAAAACAGACTTATCCCAATATAGAGCTGATAATTGTAGATAACAGCTCAAAAGACAGAACGCAGGAAATTGCCAGAAAGTATACTGGCAAGGTATTCACAAAGGGTCCAGAAAGATCCGCCCAGAGAAATTTTGGAATACAGCAATCAGAAGGAGAATATATTCTGGTGCTGGATGCCGATATGTACTTGTCTCCTACAGTTGTAGAAGAGGCAGTTAATATTTTTAGAAACAATCCAGACATTAAGTTTTTGTTCATACCGGAAGAAACTATCGCAGAAGGGTTCTGGGGAAAATGTAAGGTGTTCGAGAGAGACTTTTACTTGACTGGAGATATAACTACTGAAGCTGCAAGGTTTTTCAGAAGAAAAGAGTTGCTTGAAATTGGGTGCTTTGATGAAAATCAGACAGGAAGTGAAGACTGGGATTTGAGTGATAAATTTTTGGCCAGATATAAGTATGGCAGAACAAGTTCAGCACTTACTCATGACGAGGGTAAAATAGAACTAAGCGATTTATTAAAGAAAAAAAACTACTATACAAAAAATGGAATTACTAATTATTTAAAAACAGGTCCAAAGCATAGAAAGACACCTTTCCCTTTAAGACCCAGTGTAATAAAACAATGGCACAGATTTTTAATGCATCCTGTTTTGGGTACAGCCACTATTTTAATGAAATTTTTAGAAGGTTTGATGGTTTTCAAGAAATAAAAATTGTAAAAATTTACTACAACAATGAATAATACATCTGGCAATAAGAATCTTCGGATTCTGTTTGTTTCTTATTTTTTTGAGCATGGTTTTGGGGGTGCAGAAATTTCTACAAAAAGCTCCAGGACACTGATTGAAAAATCCGGACACAGGGTGCACATAGTATGTTTTGATGGTGGAGAAAAAAAAGCTCCAGAAGATGAGTCAGTCTTCAGGATTTCTCCACCTTTATTTTTAAAAAGCAGAACAGATCTTCTTAAAAAGATAATGATCTTTCTGAACAGCAGGTTTTTTGACTGGATGATAACCAGAAAAATTAAATCCAGGGGGCTCAACCTTAATGATTATGATATTATACACTGTCAGGATGTAAGCTCTTTACTGGTATGCCACAGATTAGGCAAAGAGTATAAAAAACCAGTGGTATTAAATATGAGAGAAAACACACCCAGGGAACTGGTAGATCAATCGATGGGTAAATCTATAACAGGGCAGATTAATGAATGGATAAAAAAAAGATACAGGTCGTTTGAGAATATTATTAAAGATTATAAATTTGTTGCTACAAATTCAGATTTTACAAAAAAGCAGTTTAAGAAGTTTTTCAACATAGACAACATTCCCCCGGTTGAAACTATATATAACCCAGACCCTAGATTAATAAAATTATCCAAAAATTCTCCTTCTTGCGTAAAACCTTCCAAGGAAGTTAAATTTATTTTCTTGGGGAGATTAAGTGTAGATAAAGGAATAGACATTCTTCTGGAAGCATTTCATGAAATTATTGATGAAAATATAAAGCTGAATATAGTTGGTCAGGCGGGTTGCTTTACAGATATGGTAAATCAGATTTGTACCAAAGACACACGAATTAACTACCTAGGATTTGTAGATAGAGATGAAATACCAGATTTAGTTTCTGACCATCATGTTTTTTGTACTGCCTCTATAATAAAAGAGCCTTTTGGAAAAACAGTATTTGAGGGAAGATGTTTTAGAAAGATGGTCCTTGCTCCTGAAGTGGGAGGCATACCGGAAATACTTAGGGATTATAAGTATGGATACATGTATGATACAGAAGGCAGGAGCAGGGAAGAAATAGTGTCCAGTATAAGAAAAGCAATAAAGAGTATTACAGCAGAATTCAGGAGGGGGGGCATACAAATTGACACACGCCAGGAGGATTTATTTTTGCAAAAGTTTTCTGATGAAAGCTTTATTTCAAAGCAGATGAATATGTATAAAACTGCACTTTTATAATATTACGCACAATATTACACACAGTGACCGGGTGGTTTAAAAAAATAAATCTTTTCAAAAACAACAAAAAAGAACTCGTTGTAGCCACCTTATTTTTTTGCCTTATTTTTTTTACTTATAGATTCTGGCTTTTTTCTGATGGGATAATTACAGATGGCGACTGGCCTTTTTATTTTAAGGAAACCATGTCTACAGTCAGGGTAGAATATTTTAGTGCATGGCTTTCTGACAGATCACTGGGGAGAGTTGTTCTGGACCTAGCTCAAGCCCCTTTTTATGCAATGTACGGATTTTTCAGTAAGTATCTTAATCTGGATTATTCAATGTCTGAGAGAATTATACATTTTATTCCTGTTGCACTACTTACTCCTTTGTTCTCATTTATTTTTTTAAGGTATAATTTTAAGTTACCAATATCTGCATTCATTGGCTCCATTGTTTATTCTTACAATGTATATTCTCTTCAGCTTCAGACTGGGCATGTTACTCTGGCTTCTGCATTAATGGTGGCACCCCTTGCTGTTTATTACTATCAGAAAAATCTGAAGAATCTTAACCTGAGCACCTCCATAAAAACAGCTTTTGTGTTTTTTATAGTCAGCTCCTTTGAAACTAGGATGTTCTATGTTATTGCATGGATACTGTTTTTTTATTTTCTGGTGGACATTGTTCTATGTTTGAAATCCAGCCAAGGGTGGAATAAAAAACTGATATTTAAAAAAGTGTTTTTTGGTGGGCTCCCTGTTGCACTGTTTGCACTTTTAAGTTTTTACTGGATTATTTCTTTACTCAAGACACCTGTAGAAAGTACAATACTGGGGAGAGATTTATTTGGGAGTGAGTATCTGGACATTTTTCACTCGCTGGCCATTTACCATCCATTCTGGACTGGAGGTGAGCCAGTCTCTTTCAGCAAAAATCCTGTACCTTTCTGGTTGTGGCTGGTGCCCGTTTTTGCTTTTCTGGGACTGGTTCTAAATAATAAAAACCCGAAAGTGCTTTTTTTTGGGTTAACAGGTCTATTAGGCATCTTACTATCCAAGCAGGAATATGTGCCTTTCCCGGGGCTGTATCCATGGCTTTATGAAAACTTCCCGGGTTTTTCAGCCTTCAGAGAAGCAACTAAATTTTATTTTCTGGTTCAAATTTCGTATACTTTTTTATGTGCTGGTTTTATTGAATGGCTTTGGTCTAACCAGGTACATAATCTTGATCTTAAAAAAACAGAAATACTAAGATATGGACTATCTGCCGTACTTACTGT
The DNA here is from genome assembly GCA_964389605.1 of uncultured Candidatus Saccharibacteria bacterium. Lineage (GTDB taxonomy): Bacteria > Patescibacteriota > DYJS01 > DYJS01 > CAYMEI01 > CAYMEI01. The sequence goes on from CAYMEI010000009.1 coordinate 7,496, forward strand.
TATTCTGCTGTTTAACCTTAAGCCTTTTATGACACAGGAAGCTCAAACACTGTTTGTAAAAAGAAGTGTACCCTCAGACTATATTATATTTAAAAATATTCTACAAGAGCAGGAGGGCAAGTTCAGAACTCTGTGGGCACCAAGAGATTCCAGATGGAGTTTTTATACAGATCAGAAAGGCAGACTGTCTCTTGCCGAATTAAGCGGAATGGGGCTTAATAGTCTCAATAATCAGGAAATGCTCGAAATGAACAGGCCAGAAGACCTGGTATCGCCAGAAGATAGAATGCTTTTCATACTTCAGCAGAATTATTCTGATTATCTGATAGATAGTTTAAATATAAAGTATATTGCGGTTCCTGTTCAGGATGATGCAAATGATGATAACTTTTTTAACCCTGAATTTTTTATCAAAGGAGGTAGAGAATATTTTATACAGGAACTGGAAAAACTGGACTACCTGGAAAGGCTTAATGTCGGGTTCCAGGAGCTGGCTGTGTTTGAAAATAAAGATTATCAACCATTTATCAATGCAAATAATAATATGGTTCAGCTTGAATCACTCATTAATCTGTCGGAGAAGAGTGAATTTGTAGAAAAACATATTACAAAAGGTTTCCCTTTCACTTTGCAGGATGCAGACACTGTAGAGCTGACAGGGCTGGTAGATATAATTAATTCTAAATCTATTGATACAGCCAGCTCAAGAATTACAGCACAAAAAGAGATCTCTTTTGATGAACTATTTATAAATAATGCTCAAAACGAACTTGCATATGAATACAAAGAAGGTACCCTGAATATCAAAAAAATTAACATGTCTGGGCTGTTTATAAGTAACCAGAAGGTTACAGAAAAACAGGAGGAAGTAATATACACAAGAGATCTGGAGGCAGAGCAGGATTATATATTGCAGTTCGGGAACATTTCTCAGGAAGTACAGGAAGGGGAGTTCAGTATAGGATCAGCAAGCCAGTACAGTACCCTGAGATTATACCACAGGGGGCAGGAAAATTTAATTGAAAATGGTGATTTTGAATCGGGAATAGACTATGTAGCTGGAGACTGTAACAACTTTGACAATACAGGTATTGTGCAGGCTGAAATAACTGACACAAACCCATCATCAGGTAGTCAATCTCTAGAGCTTATGGCAGTCAGGCATATTGCCTGTATTAATATGTCTGGAGATATTGATCAGGAAAATGACTACTATCTGGAGCTTGATTATAAAACACCTGATTCATACAGAGTATGGTTTGATATATTGCAGGCGGACGAAATATTTGAGAGAACAAAAAAGATTACCGCAGGCAGAAAAGAAAGAGTGAGCCTTGATGTTAGAAAATTTGACGAGTGGGACACCTATAATCAATTAATCAATACCATTGAAGGCACTAAAAAGATCAGGGTTTCATTATTTTCATATGGAACTGAAGATCTGGATAACCAGGTTTTCACTTACTTTGATAACCTGAGGTTAAATGAACTGGAGCTTTTAGAGTCTATAGATATAAATCCCTCAGAAGATAATTTTATTAAAGCAGATATTGGCGGGCAGAGTATAGACACAAGTAATAGCCTGCACTTTCAAGGAGAGCGTTACCCCATAAATAATTCTATTGTCAATGGGTCTTTTGAAGATGGATTCTGGCGTGAAAAGGTAGGTGATTGTAACAGATTTAATGATGATATCAGAATGAGTATGGATATGGATACTTCTATTAAATCAGATGGAGAGCAATCTTTAAAACTGTCTGCAGAAACCCATATTGCGTGTACAAATAAAGTATTTCCAGTGCAGGAAAATTCACTATACAGCTTCAACTTTGATTATCTTTCAGAAAACTCTGATTTCGCAGGATACAGGCTTGAATTTAAAGGGGCAATAAACGAGAGTTTAGAGGGGTTGCCAGAGGGATTTAAGGACATAGAAGAAAAAATTCCAGTAGAAGAGCTGAAAACATGGAACACTTTTGAAAAATTAATCCACACTCCTGCGGATACCAAGTTTATAAGCTTGACCATCTATACTTATTCAAAAGATAATAAAACAAATATAGTTAACTACTATGATAATTTTAACTTTATAAAAATCCCAGATCTGATTGATAAATTTTATTTTATAAATGGGAGCGCTCCAGAAAATGATAGTCTTCCAGATATATCTATGACCCAGGATACAATGACCAGAAAGAATATTGTATTGAGCAGTATAAAAAACTCCTTCTTTCTGAACATGTCTGAGAGCTTTAACCCTGGATGGGAAATAATATTACAAAATTCAAAGCTGGAGGGGTTTATTGGAAAAAACTATCCGTTTACCAGTCTGGAGAATCTTGAAGTAAAAGGCGTGGATCAATTAAAGTACAACAGCCTGATTAACTCATGGTACTTTGATGTAGACCAGCTGTGTGAAAAAGAAGGTTTTTGCTCTATAGATGAAAATGGGCTGTATTCCATGAATATTTCAATAGAGTTCTATCCACAAAGATGGCTTAATTTTGGACTATTGATTTCTTTGTCGGGTGGAGTGTTAATGGTGGCATTCTTGTGCTATGATTACATAGAAAAAAAGAGAAGAAGATTAAAAGAAAGAAGACCGGGCAATGAAGACACCAGTCAATGACAGCAGGATAAATGTCTACAGACAGCAAAGCGACTGGAGTACAGGAAGAAGCTTGTTTGTATTACTTGCCTGCACATCTGTCTTGCCGTTTCTGTTTCTATTCAGCTTTCTGGTAGCTTTTTGCCTCACCCTGATTGTTGCAGGATTTATATTTAAGATAGATAATATTAAAACAGGACTCTTTTTAGTTTGTCTGTTTATACCTTTAGCGGTTTTCTATTCTGACTCTGCTTATATACTTCTTTCTGATATTGTGGCCCAGATGATTTTCTTTGGATTTACTTTATTTATTGTCTTTTCTTTTATGGAACCCGTTCTAAGCCAGAGACATGGACATAGATTCAGTAAGAATAAACCTACAAGATAGCAGACAAATTAAGAATAATCATTATATGAAAAAGATTCTACAAAAACAAATCAGAATCATTAACATTAGTGTGCATATCAATGAAAAATTTAATCGTTACTGCAAACGATGCTAAGTATGGGGAGTTTTTAGTAAACCACTGGATCAAGTCCTTAAAATCTGAAGTTGACCTAACCAACATAGACATAATGGTCTTGGACTACGGACTGTCACAAAATCAGAAAGAGGAACTGCATGCAGAAAATGTAATTCTCAAAACATGTAAAAAAGATGGACATGTAACAAGCATTAGATTTCGGGATATGGCCTGTATTTTGCCAGAATACTCATATGATCAGGTGCTATCTATAGATAGTGGAGATGTTATATTCCAGGGGGATTTCAGTCATGTATTTGACCAGGATAAAGACTTGTTCAGAGGTGTGTATGAGGGATGGAACTTTAGTGTGCTACCTTTTGACTCCCGGACATTTTTTTCAGAGGACATCAGCAAAAAAATAAGACACGAACTGCGAGACAAAAAAGTGATAAATGCTGGAGTAATTTTTGGACCCTTTGGGAAATTTTTAGAATTATGCAATCAGTGTAATAATTATATTAAGAATAAACAGCACTATGGTCCAGATCAGATGGCGGTTAATCTTGTTGTACACAGCATGGGTTTTAAAGAGATTAATAGAAAATATAACCTTATACCCGGTAGCTCTAAAGAAAAGTACATTCTTGATGGTAATCTGTTTCTAATGGCAAATGGAGAAAAGGCTGTAATTATACACAATGCAGGGGGATACGGTATAACCAGAGTTATCAAAAATTTTGGCTATAATCAAGACATGTCAATAAGAAAAATAAAAAAAGGTGTAATGAAGACAATAATGAACACTCTGGGTACTCTGGGTGATAGACTAAAAAAAATGCAAACAGTTGACAATGGTAAATCGAAGCAGGCAAATGAAGAAAATATTATTAAGAATCAATAAGAACAACATTGTAACCAGACTACTCAAATCTGAACTGATAGGTGGTATAGTTACTTCGTACAAAAACCAGAAGACAATTCTAGGCATACTGGGCATACCTTACACAGAAGATCCCAGAGAAGATGGTGTAAGTTTAATACAAATCAATACTATTGATTTTACCTCTTTTTTACTTGCTCTTAAGGCAAGAAGAGAAGGGACCCGGATAATCATTATTACTCATACCACGCCCGAAGACATGCGGGGGGTTTCATTGGCTACAACTATATTTAGCAGGCTGGTGGCAGGTGTATACCTTAAGGCAATGTATGGGTTGGCCGATTTACTTGTAAGCCCATCCGAATATACAAAAAAACTGCTTATTGAAAAATATAAAATTACCAACCAAGTAGAAGTTATATCTAATGGGTTGGATGTAAAAAAATTTAATGATTATCCATTGCATGGCAATGTCACTGAAGATAATCTTCAGAACCGCAGGATCAGGGTTTTGTGTGTTGCACTTGTCTTGAAAAGAAAAGGTGTTGGTACATTCATAAAGATGAGTAAAAAGTTCCCTGATGTTGATTTTGTGTGGTGCGGAAAAATATTTGAAAAAACCGTATTCATTGATGGATCTGTTCCACGAGAAATTCCAGATAATGTGAGCTTTGCAGGATATGTAGATGATATTGCAAGAGAGCTAAAAACGGCTGATATTTTCTTTTTCCCATCTTACGAGGAAAATGAAGGCATAGCAGTTCTGGAGGCATGTGCATGCAAGCTCCCGATCCTGGTCAGAGATATTGGAGCATATGGGGGGTGGATGATAAGCGGAGAAAATTGCCTTAAAGCACAGAACAACCATGAATTTCACGAGAGACTGGATATACTGATTAAAAATCCCAGACTAAGAAAAGCGTTGGGTGAATCTGCCTACAGTGTAGCCCAAGAGAGAGATATCAGCAATATAGCTCGCAAATATCAGAAAGTTTATAATGACTTACTGAATGAATAGCTACACAATCTTTTTCAGTTTCTTGGGCATACTTTCTGATACTATAAAATATATTGCTATAAATACACCTGCCATCCCAAGTCCCATGAGTGGAGTTACTACTGTACCGAAGAGCAGGAATGCAAGGATGGCAGTTACTACTGGTTGAATAAAATTTATTAGTGTATATGTAGAACCTCTGATCTTATAAAGACTTTTATTTAAGAAATAAAACCCTCCCAGAGATAGTACTCCAGATGCAACAGCAATAATTATATCTATATAATTAAAACTGTTTACGCCATCATAAAAGGCAATTGGAGTCATAAACACAATATTGCCAATTAATGCATAAAGAGGAGTCAGAAAATCCAGATGCTGCCCGGACAACTTCTTCTCAAATACAATGGCTGCGTTGTTTAGAAAAAATCCACCAAAGGCAAACAGTAGCCCAAATGAGAATATCTCTTCATTTTGCCCTGTGGAACCCTGGTTTAATACCACAAGCAAAACAGAAGCCAGACCAAGCATGGACCATAAAATTTTCTGTATACTTAGCTTTTCTTTCAAAAACATGGCCGTTACAAATATAGCAGTTAAGGGCACAGAATTTATGATGATACTCGTGACGGTTATATTATATGTTCCGAAGGCCAAAAATATACATACCCCAGAGACACCCCTGATGAATAGATAAAATATATCTACCAGTGTGATTTTTTTCTCCTTAAGCTTCCTGAACCCCCCGGTAAAGTAAATATAGACCAGCAAAAGAGGTATCATAGACAGTGCCCCAATTGACATCACCTCCAGAGACTGAAGTCCTGCTAGGTTAAGTATTATCCCTATAAGTGCAAAGGCGATATTACTTACAACAGCATATGATATCCCTGTATAATAATTCACTCTAACAATTCTAGCATTAAAAATATCATTGCCAACTATCTCGTGTACTCCAGATTTCTTCTCTGCTTAAAATATGTCTTATACTATTATAATATTTCAGAAGTATATCAGACGAAATAATATTTTCACCCATTTCATCTGGAACCAGTATGCAGGTACTTTTTGTGGTCATTTCAAGCCCTGCTGGTCCTATAATTAAGTACCGCTTCAATGTTTCTGCGTATGAAGGGCTATCAAAAAGTGAGGAAATCTCCAATGGAAAAATTGAATCTGATCTAAAACTCTTAAACTGTAAAAAATCTATCCCGTGAAGCCTGTGCTCCACTATAAAACACCTGTTGCTACCTGTAAATCTGATAGAAACCAGTTTATGCTTTTTAAGCAGATACGGGTAGACACCTGCCAGCTCTTCTATTGTAATAAAGTGATGATCTGCAACTCCATGGGGAAAACTAAGGGCATCATTATCTGATACTGTTTGGGCTATTCCCTGAATATGAAAATCTTTTACAGAAGCATTTGCTCCTGATCCATTGAAATACATAGTACAGCCTAAATCTGCAAAATAGTCTGCCACCTTAAAGGCTTCCAAAGAAGACTGGTCTTGCCTGTGATTCAGATCAAAAATTAAAAAGTGCTGATTACAAATTATACTATACAGATTAAGGACTATGTAAATACCATCCGGGTCATAAACTGGATCACCGGGGTTAATATTTCTGAGAGATACATTTTTTGGTGGCTGTTTTTTGAGAGTAGATATGATTTTTTCTGGTAATTTAAAGGTGTTCCTATCCTTACCCGGGATAGCATGCTCATTGATTAAAAGGGGTGTGCCTGATTCTCTAGAGGGGAACTGGTGAAGTCTTAAACTATCAAGGCGAGCTGCTACTTTCTGTCTGTGCTTCTCTAGCCGATCCTGAGGGAGCTCAATTGCAAATACGCCTAGATACCTGTCCGTCGAGTCCAAGCTAAAGCATGGTGGTGGCTCAGACATTTTTCTGTGTTTCACTTATTTTGTTACAGTTTTTATCTTATAAGCAAATAAAAACTGAGGCATTAGATACTAAAAATCATTTTTGATTATCATTCAGATTATTTGTCTGCATTCCAGATTGTAAAAACTACCCCTGCCCCCTCCTGAAGATTCTAAATAAAAATCCAGTCGGGTCATCACCAGCTTCTCCTGCCTGCAGACTACATGGTAAGTCTTCTGCTCTGCACCCTTCATTTAATGTAAAGTGCACTCTACCCTCCCCCGTGGAGCTTCTCTGCTAAACTTTATGCCATCTTACTGGGGTTGAACCACCACCCTTACCCCATTTATATATATTATTTTTTCATTCATGCTTTACGATAAAATTCTTCATCGTTGTAGTATCTTTCAAAAATATCAAGGCGGCTAAAGCTAAGCCAAGAAAATATTAACAAGAAAACAAATGACAAACTCTTAAGTTTATATAAAAATTATCTGAATATGTCACAGAAGATTAGAAATGTTGCAATAATAGCCCATGTTGACCATGGAAAAACCACTCTTGTGGATGGACTTTTAAAACAGGGAAGTGTTTTCAGGGAAAACCAGCAGGAGATGGCTCAAGAACTTATAATGGATTCCAACACCCTGGAGAAAGAAAGAGGGATCACTATTTTAGCCAAGCTAACTTCAGTTTTTTTTGGAGAATACAAAGTAAATATAGTGGACACTCCCGGTCACTCAGATTTTTCTGGAGAGGTAGAAAGAACACTTGGAATGGCCGATGGCTGCATTCTGCTTGTAGATGCTCAGGAAGGTGTGATGCCTCAAACAAGATTTGTGCTTAAAAAAGCCCTGGAGCTTGGGTTTATCCCAATTGTTGTTGTAAACAAAATAGATAAAGATTTTGCCAGACCAGAAGAAGTAATTGAAGAAATTAATGATTTATTTCTGGATTTAATTGTAAATGAGGATCAATTAAATTTTCAGGTTGTCTATGCAATTGGACGGGAAGGAAAAGCATGGAAGACTTTGCCCGTCAAAGAAGAGCAAGGTCAGGAAACAACTCTAAAAGTTATCTTTGATACAATAATTGAACATGTTCCTCCACCAGATAGTACAGAAGATGGGGGACTGCAGATTTTAGTCAGTAGTCTTGATGCAGATAATTATCTTGGGAAACTTGTCATAGGAAAAGTTCAGAGAGGGGTTATAAAAAAAGATCAGTCTGTTGTGATTGTAAAGGAGTCAGAGAAAACCAGTGCCAGAGTGGCTAAATTATTTGTTACAAGAGGACTTGGAAGAGAAGAGGTAGAACAAGTAAGTGCAGGAGATATTGCAATCATTGCCGGTCTTCCTGAGGCTTTTATTAATGATACAATCTGCGATACGCAAAATATTGAACCACTCCCCAGGACAAAAATTTCTGAGCCTACGCTAAAAATTACAATTTCTCCCAATAACTCTCCTTTTTTAGGGAAAGAAGGTAAATTTGTGAATTCCAGACAAATCAAAGAGAGACTGGAAAAGGAACTGGAAACCAATGTTGCACTAAGAGTTGAATTTGGAAATGATTTTGTAGTCAGCGGAAGAGGAGAAATGCACCTAGGAGTTTTAATAGAAAATATGCGACGAGAAGGGTTTGAATTTGAAGTAAGCAAGCCTCAGGTTATTTTTAAAAAGGATGAGAATGGAAATGTACTGGAACCCGTTGAAGAATTAACCGTTGAAACGCCAGATGAATTTTATGGAAAAGTAGCTCAGGAAATAGGAAAAAGATTTGGCGAGCTAACCAACATGGACATTAAAAATGGATCAACAAGAGCACAGTTTAAGATTCCAACAAGGGCAATCTTGGGGCTTAGATCTATTTTAATTACTTTAACAAAAGGAAACCTGATAATGAGTTCAGTTTTTAAAGAGTATGCTCCAATGGGTAAAGAAATTCCAATTGACAGAAACGGAAGCCTGATAGCTCACGAAGATGGTGTAGCTTTGGCATATGGACTGGAAGCCGCTCAAAAAAGAGGTGCTACATTTATTGAACCAGGTTCCAAAGTGTACAGAGGGATGGTTTTTGGAATTAACGCAAAGCCGGAAGACCTAGTTATAAATGTTGCAAAAACAAAGCATGCTACAAATATAAGAGCAGGCGGAACAGATTTTGGAATAACCCTGACTCCGCCTAAACAAATGACGCTGGAAGATTATTTAAACTTTATAAAGGAAGACGAACTTTTAGAAGTAACTCCGAAAAGCCTTAGAGTCAGAAAAAAGGACTTGAATTTTAAGTAAGTGACAGGCAAGAAAGTGCTCATCAGAATGCATGAACTGACCAAAAAAGAAAATGACCAGGAGCTTTTAAAGTTTTGTACAGATATACTGAAGGTTCACAAAAGACACAATATAAATGGACACACTGTCCAGGGTAAGTGACCAATTTTCTATGCTCAGCATGCCCTGAAGCTTATAAAACCCGAGCATACAAACCTGAAAGCTATTAACTAAAAAAACAACAACAAATCAGGAAAGTTCAAAATACTCCAGTCCATAAGATACTGGCAGACTGTACAATATTGATAATATAGACATCTGCAATGCTAAATCACGATAATAAAATAATCATAGAACACCAGACCCCATGGTCTATTAGTATGTCACGCGTATTTTGTGTATAATGAATGGCACAGTTTTTCTTCAGTATCCTCTAAATATCTCACTGAACGCTCCTATTTACCTTAATTTATGCTCTACTATGTGCATAATGATTTCTGCTACCATCTTTAA
>CAYMEI010000010.1:0-16618 GCA_964389605.1 uncultured Candidatus Saccharibacteria bacterium
AGAAGATGGGAGTATTATAGAAGCAATGGAAGAATCTCAAAAATATAATGGAGGCCCCTCCCGTGCCATCCAGGAAGTACTGATAAGTGGAGAGGCTGGTAAAAAGTGGCAAAAAATTAATTATGTTAATACTGTAACACAGGGGTTAAGCTTTAACCAGGACGGATGGTGGGTTAAGGTGACCTGAAGAGTAAGCATTAGAGTTAACTGAAGCCAGACTATTCACTGTCTCTTCGCTGATACATTATGATAATTTTTGCTAACCATCATAATACAATTAGAAGAATCCAGACTATACCCCGAATCATCATCTGAATAACCTTGCACAAATTCGCCCAAAGACATTATTTTTACCTCAAAATCCTCTTTCTCTAGAATATACTTGGCTATGCTGTAATCTTCAATTTTATATCTGGCAGCAACACCGCTAATCAGACTGGAAGAAAATGAAGAGGAATTATACTCCGGGTATCTGGCGATATCACCAATAATAAATACCCCTGATTCATTTAACTGACTGGCAAAGGCAGATTTTACAGTCTTAATAAGCCCCCCTGGAAAATTTACAAAAATAGAAAAGCTGTCTTTATAAAAAATATCTATTAGTTTGCCAAGTGGCTCATTTTTTATATCCACCCCTTCAAATACTTCTTCAATAAAAATAAACCTTAAATCAAAAACAGTGACATCTCCCAGCAATTCTCTCTTCTTGAGCGACTGTAGTAAGGTATCTTTTTTAGGATGCCATCCGGGTACCTTTATTCTAAATTTTGATTTATACCAGACACCCTGTTTTTTCCTGTATCTTGCGTCCTCTTTCTGCCAGACACTATCAAAACAGTAGGTTGCCAGATATACATCAAATCTGCTTTCTTTATTTAATTCTGCAAATTCATCTTTTGTTAAATCAAACTCTGCCAGATTAACTGTGCTACCCCACAAGATATCCTTAGGATTAATATTGAAATCTGCCAGTTCCAAGTATTCTATACCTTTACTGGTATAGTCAAGTATTTTTTCCCATTTTGACAAATCACCCGATGACAATTCTTTTATTCTAATTTTCCTAGCTTTCTTCTGGCTGATCTGTTTAAAAAATTCTACAAATGAATGAATAACCCTCTTATTATTAATAAAAACATCAGCCAGACCATTTACAGGGTCAAAGGCCTGTGTTGATGAATAATATAAACTATTGATTATATTTATTGAGCATGGTGTAAAATCTATTTCTGCACAACCTTCTGCATTCTGTAAAGCAAGGATTAGAAGGTCTCTTTCATTTAATACTTCTTTCTTAAGTGATATTTTTGTGATTTTTTCTATTAAAACACGATCCAGACAAAAAGAATGCACTGGAGACTTAAGAGCGGATCCAAGTGTAAATTCGGGTGGAAAAATATCTCTTTCTGTTTTAACGGGTGAAGAATTGTAAAAAGATGAATACTTCCTCAAAAATATTGCAAGTCTGATTTCCAGTTCCTGTATCAGAATATCTATACTGCTGGAACCACCTGTGCGACCATATTGTAAGTCTCCAATATCTATCGGTACTACATTATTCAATTTGACTGGATGCATTATAAAAAAGTTTACTCATTAATGATTTTAGAATTTTCATAAACAAACTAAATTTCTTCTGGAACTTAGAAAATGAGTAAAAAAAATAACAGAAAAGTAAAAATAGTTGCAACTATTGGACCAGCCACAGCATCCAGGGATGTATTAGAGTCTTTATTACCACAAATAGATTACTTAAGATTCAACTTCAGCCACAGTACACATGAAATACACAAAGATACGCTGAATAGAGTACTGGAAATTAAAAAAGATATGGGTCTTAAATTTGAAACCATGGCAGATATAGAAGGCCCCAAAATAAGACTGGGAAATCTCCCTAAAGAAATATCCGTACAAAAGGGTCAGTATATCAAAATAACTGGAGATAAAGAATATGAAAAAATTCCAGATATTTTATGGTGTGATTACCATAAAATTCATGCAGATTTAATGCCAGGAGATGTAATACTGGTCGATAATGGATACCTTGAATTACAGGCGGAAGAGATATATGAAAAAATAGTAAGGTGCAAGGCCTTAAGCGATGGAGTTATAAAAAGCAGGAAAACGCTGAACTTACCCGAAGTATATGTTGATCTGCCAATGATTACACCCAAAGATAGAGAGGATCTGGAGTTTATTTTTTCTCTGGAAGACAAGTTTGATGTCATAGCAGTTTCTTTTGTAAGAAAGGGTAAGGAGATCGAAGCATTTAAGCAGGAGCTAAAAAAAAGAGGGTTGCATCATAAAGTATTTTCCAAGCTTGAAGATATTTATGCGGTCAGAAATATAAGAGAAATAGCAGAGGTTTCTGATAGTCTGATCTTTGCCAGAGGTGACCTAGGGGCCGAATCTCCTCTTGAAAACCTGAAGCAGTACCAGGATGACTGCCTGAAAACAGCAAAAGAAGTTGGGACAGGTTTTATAATTGCCACACAAATGATGGAAAGCATGATAGACAACCCAAGACCAACAAGAGCCGAGGTTATAGATGTTTCATATGCAGTAGAAAGCGGTGCTGATGGGGTATGGATGTCTGCAGAGACTTCTATTGGGAAGTATCCCCTTAAAACAGTTGAGTGGATGCATAAAATTATAAATGCTGTGCTGGAAAAGTAATTAAAAAAAGTTTTTTACAGGGCAGGAGTTCCTGCCCTGTTTTTAATTCTCACCCTTACCCACAAATCATCCATCGCTTTCTATTTAAGGGTATTACTACTGCAGGGGCGGACCCATGTGTCCGCCCAACCTGTTAAGGTTACGGGAGGAGGAACAGTTCCCCTCTGTAGAGAGGTGCCCGTAGGGCGGGGTGTTTTTCAGGTTTTGATCAGGGACTACCCCGTCCACCTTCGGTGTCCACCCCTTCTGAGAAGGGGAATTAGCTTCGCTACTATCACTTGAATATATAGAAGGGGGCACTAAAATTCCCCTCTAAAGCAGCTTTGGGCGTGGTTTACCCGCCCCAATAAGGTGCGAGAGGGGTGGACGCTGAAAGCGGACGGGGTGGATAATGTAAAAAAGGTAGAAAAAGTGTTAAAAAAGCTGAAAGACAGGGTTTAGCAGTCAAGACTAATAAAGAATGTATTTACAGGGAACTTAATAGATGAATACAGAGTCTACGGTGTGGGTTAGTTTTGTTTTAGGCTGTATGAGACCTGACCAGGGTTTATTTCTATGCTTTCAACAAATTCATCAAAAATTGCTTTGGCTATATTCTGGTTTTCTATTTTAAATGTCATGTAAATTCTGTACTCCTGATCCGCATCTAAAATATCCACTTCCATAATTCTTTCATCTGTATTATTTTTACACATCTCTATTTCCTTAGAGATTCCATCCTTTACTTTAAACACTGCATCAAAACCATCCACCTTAATGCTTCTGGTCAAAGATTCTACTGCATCTCCAAAACAGTACCCACCTCTGCCATACTTACCATATATTACACCAATAGTATATTTTTCTCTAGGAGATTTCATAACCAGTTCTCCTGTGCCCCCTTGCTCATCTGACAGGGATTCATCTAAATTCCAGACTTCAGGATACAAAAAAGACAGTTTACCACTACTATGCGTGTATGTTTCCCATTCATTGATTTCTTCGGTATCCGCAGTGGAAAATACTTCAAATGATCCCACTATCTGGCTTAACAATGAATTAAAAAATCCTTCTTCTGATCTATCATATTGAAAATTCAGGATGTAAATAGTATCTTCTATGATAGTTTTTCTTGTGTAGAAAATATCTTTATCTGCATCTACCCCCGAGACCGTGCAAGAATTATCCCCCAGATCTTCAAACGAAATATCGACACTGTCCTGAGCAAACTCCTGACTGAACAACTCTCCGATTGTTTTTTCTTCCGTATTTTGCTCTGCAAAGACCACAAAGTATATACTTCTGCCATCTGCTTCAAATTTTGCACCTTCGTTGTTCTGCATTGGCTTGCAGATAAATTCAGAAGGGTATTCCAGTTTAAAGTTAAATTTTTGATTTTTATATTCATCCCACACAACACTTTTCTGGTCTTCCGGCTCAAGAATAAATTTATACTCCTTACCTTTTTCTTTAAATACCACTTCTCCGTTTTCATTAAAATCAATATCAACAATGGTGGTTTTTCTGTGCTCTATCTCTATAGCACTCACCAAAGGCTTAAATCCCTCTCTTGTTATTTTTAAAGTCTTTTCTCCAGTTTCCAGCCTGGTTATTTCTACAGGGGTTTCGCCTCCCAGCTCTCCATCCAGAAATACATCTACCGGATATTCTTCGCTTCTAATCACCAGACTACCTTTGGGAATAAAAGCATCTTCTACTGCATGCCTGACATCCTCATTAAATGCCAGCGCACCACCGGTGCCAACCACTGTAACACCCATTATAGCTACAATTCTCTGGATAATTCCCCTTGAATTTATACTTGTAAAAAATCTCTTAACACCAGAAAGACTGGTCCTAGATCTCCCTTTCTCGATTTCATTTAAAAGGGTGGACTCAAGCCTTTGCTTAAACTCCGAAGAAGGCTCAAAAGGATACTGCCTTAAAGCCTCAAGCTTGCGGTCAAAATTTGATGGATTGTCCTTTTTCTTTTTGCCCCTCCTCACCCTTTTATTATCTCAAACATTAATTGATTAAACTTACAAAAGGTTACATGCATTCTTCTTCTATTACTTCCTTGAGCTTGTTTCTTGCTCGCATTAATGCTACCTTAACTGCAGACTCTGATTTACCTGAAATCTCACAGATCTCAGAAATAGACAGCTCCTGCATGTATTTTAACTCAATAATTTCTCTTTGCGATTCATTCAGCTTTTCAAGACCCTGCATTAACTGTTCTATATCTTCTTTGATTCTGGCATCTTCAATACTATCATCAGGTATCTGGAAATCATGCTCTTCTAATGACACATATTTGTGCTTTTTCTGTTTTTTTAAAAAATCCAGAAAAATATTTCTGGCAAACTGGAATGACCATGCCTCAAAACTCCCTACGCCTCTCCATTCAAATGTACTAATCTTGGGAATAATTTTGCAAAAAAACTCCTGAGTCAAATCTTCTGCATTTTCATTGCTTCTGACTCTGAAGTGAAAAAATTTATATATCTTAGGTAGCAGTGTCTCATATATTTCCAAGAAGGCGTTCTGGTCATTCTCCTGAACAAGCAGGTCTATAATCTCCTTGGGTACTTTGTGGTACATTGACTGCTACTTCTAATTAACTGTTACACAATTCTAAAAAATCATCTACATATTAAATGATGAAGTTTTTTAAGATACTTTCTGGCTCTGTTGTGTTGGGTGTTTTTTAACATCATGTTCTGCTAATACAGAAGTTACAGATAATGATTCAGATAATACCACCCAGAGAAATCAGGCTCTGTTTAATGCAGGTGAAGATGATGTAAGTTTTGAACTGGCTAAAAAACTATCCTGAATGGTAGAATAAGTATTTTAGTGCCTGACAGTTTCGATGAAATGGGCAAGGAAACAGCTGAGTTAAAGTGCTCAATACCCATCAGACCCAACTTAATTTACTCAAATAATGAGGACGGTATAAATTTAACTTTTAGATATACTGAATTACCGGGCGGATCCGCAACACTAATGCATGTCCCCTCAGTTATAGAAAAGACTTTTGACTCTGATGAACACGAAGTGGGAAACAAAAGAAACCAGAGAAATGAATGGGCAGAAATATAGAGTTATTGAGCTTACAACCAGTGCAATAGATGCTGATATATACCCACACCAACTTTTACACACAGTACTTGAACACCCGATAATCTGTATCCCCCAAAAGACTCATGGATTAATCGTGGTAACTTCTTAAATATTGTTTGATAGTTTCCCACATATCCTAGGGGTTTAATTCTGGCGAGTAAGGCGGAAGAAAGAGTATTGCGTGATTGCATAAGTGAAGTATATCTTCTAGTCTTTGTGTTCTATGAAAAGTAGCATTATCCATGATGATTACAGACTGAGCTTCCAGCTTCATTAGAGTAAGCGAGCACCATCTCTACTATACTCCTTTTAGAGAATAACCATATAGCCTGTAAAGGTATTCATCAAGTCCAGGTTCATCTTGATAGCAGATGTTACCCTCTCCATGCTCAGTAATCAAAACTGCTGATTCTTCTTTTAATTCAGGGATGGATTCTTTGCAGGTGGTCTGAAATTTTTCCTAGTAAATCCTAATCTTTGCCTCCATCTCTGGATACTGGTTTTAGAGGTATTAAACCTTTTTGCAGTTTCTTTATTAAAATCAGAAGGGTTACTGGTTACATATGTTTTAAGAAGCTCTATATCTATAGATGGTTTTCTAGTACCTTCTGATGATTCTACAAATAATTCCAGCTCATCCAGTCTTTACCAGTTACAGATTGTTTGTCTACTAACCCCAATAGTCTATGCTATTTCTATTGCTGTTTTCTTTTGTCTGCTTAACCTGAGATAAACATTATCTTAGGTCTTTACCTTTTCTATTAATAGATGCTCAAAATCTACATCATCCTTGCTTGTGTCAAGTCTAGCGTAGACTTGGATGTAACTATTCTTTGTGACAACGGATACCACAAAGAAAAGCTGGAAAAAGAACTGAAGAAAAGTTTACCCTGAAATAATGACAAAAATGAGAATTGAACTCACTCCTGAACCTGTAAAGAATAATGACAGTAAAGTATTCAAACCGATGTATAAAAGACGGATTATAGCAAGAACAAATGCATAGAGAGTGAGAAGTGTAGAGTGCTCTCTTCAGCTTTACAATATAAGACTCTAGATTAAGGGATCAGCAAAGGGTTGGGATTGGGTGGAACTCTGCAGAACGAGCATCTAATCTAACAGTGAAGGTACAGAAGAAGCAGAAAGCAATAATAAAGAGGTAGAGCAAAATACCCCGGTTTATAATTCTGTAAATGACACCTTGACTCCCAACAAAAATACAGAAACTGGCTAGGAAGAAAATGTTTTAGGCAACAATGAGGGTGGCACAGGGCAAATTTCAGAAAACGATACCGTGGCAGTAGAAAATAATACAGAAGAAAATACACCAGATCAAGGCGTAGATATACCGCAGACTAATACACGAGCCAGCGAAATCGAAGCCGAAAATGTTGCTGATCAGGAAACTGCTGATGCACAAAACAACAACCAGATGCAAAACAGCCAGTCAGATAATTATGTACCACCAACCACAATAGAAAACAGGTCAGATATAAATGTAAACAACCCAGACAATTCTGAATTACAAGATAATTCTACAGAATCACAAGCAGTAAATCAGACAGGGGATAACAACTACAAAACAACACGCATTGCAGGCAAGGGAGGATCCGGTCTTCCGCAAACAGCCACAATGCTTCCGCAAACCGGAGCAAACAGTTTCTTAAATTTTGTGTTTACTATTTTAACCTTCCTGAAACTTATATAGTTTTTCTCTTTCTTTTTACTACTCTTTTAAATATATTATATTTTAACACTTTTTATTAAAGATTTTCAAAAACCTAAACAAAAATAAACCTTTTTAACCCAAAAAAACCGCCCACAAGATCCGACAAGGGGCGGTTTTTTTATTTAAAATTTCTGCTTTATAAACCTTAAATCCCTTCTAAAAAATGATCTTATATCGTTAATCTTGAATTTCATCATGGCTATCCTGTCTATGCCAAAACCAAAAGCAAAGCCTCTGTAGGTTTCAGCATCCAGCCCGCAGGACGAAAGTACTTTTGGATGTATCATGCCACTTCCACCCCACTCGACCCATCCAGTATGTTTGCATATTCTGCACCCCTGCCCTTCGCAAAACTGGCACTCTGCATCAGTCTCAAACCCGGGTTCCACAAATGGAAAAAAGCTTGGTCTAAACCTGACCTTAACCCGCTTATTAAAAAGTTCAGAAAATAAAGTTTCCAGTGTCCATTTTAAGTTTGGTACTCCAATATTTTTATCTACAGCAAACGCTTCAAGCTGATGAAAAGTATGCTCATGTGTAGCATCCAAAGCTTCGTTTCTGAATGTCCTCCCAATTACAGCAACTTTAAAAGGTGGTTCATTTTCTTTAAAATGCCTTGCCTGCATATTACTTGTATGTGTCCTTAAGACATGACCATAATCAGTAAAAAATGTATCCTGAGAATCTCGTGAAGGATGATCCTTTGGCACATTTAAGAGGTCAAAGTTATTTTCTACAGAATCAACCTCAGGCCCCTCCTTAATAGAAAAACCCATCCTTATCATAATATCTTCTATTTCAGCTTTTATTAAAGATAAAGGATTTAAGTTTCCAGCAACAGCATTTATTGCAGGTGCATATTTGTCTACTTCAATTTCAGATATACTTGATTTACCCGAGCCCAAGGTATCTTCTGCCAACCGCTTAAGGTTCATAATTTCAGGAGCCAAAACCTGCTTCTCTTCTGGACTAAGTGACGGTATTTGTTTTATAAGAGCTGTTATTATACCATTCTGCCTAGAGAGATACCTGTTTTTAATATCTTCCTTTTTGTCACCAGACTCTATATCCATCTGTAACTGATTCTTTATAGTTTCAATAGTTGATTCATCCATTCTATTAAATAAATAAAACTTAAAACAGTTTAAACAAATTTCATCTTATTTTCCACCCTTCTTCCATTTTTTAATCAAATCAATTGCCCACTGATAGTGACTGGGTCCAGCTGAGATAGCATAACTTGCCAGAGAGGTGGTTCCTGTCCATGCAAATACTTTCTTAGTAAAAAGCTCTTCTTCGGAGTGTCTGTTAATTATATCAAGCAGCTTTGCACGAGACTTCTTAAGCCCTGCAAGCACCTCTTTGTATTTATTGTCTTTATGGGTAATATAAATCTCCTTATTTAGCTCAGAATCTGCTTCCAGGTAAAGCCTTCTTTTGGCATTTGTCTTTTGGTGGTCTTGTTTCCATCCTGATACCAGTCAAAAAACATTAAGTGCCACGCATATAAATGAGATAAAATATCTTTTACAGTTTGTTCTTCAAATACCGGATTTGTACTTAGTTGCTCCTCATCCATTGAGGACAACAGATTTAATAGTATTTCAAAATTTTTTTGAGTGCTGTCCAGCAACTCCTGTTTTGTCTTAGCTCGTGGCATCAGTACAATATTAGTAATCTGCCTAAAAAATTACCAATATTATTTTTCTAAGCGGTATGCCCCTAGAGGTCTACCTTGAAGAATCCGCATGTCCCCCTGCAAGTGGATTACCATTACCTGAGCAGATACATAAAATACCTTAAATAAACCACGAATTATAAATAAATTGGATATTCTCACCCAACCTGCCCCATTCCCATTGAAGTCTTGATTCCGCAGCCAAAGTACTTGCTTGTAGAAACTAGGAAATCCAGCTCTTTTTTATGCTCTTCGTTGGCACATTTTAGTTTAACAAATCCTTTAAATCCCCTGAGGGTGACCCTGTTTTTTATTTGATACTTTTCTGAGTATAGATTGAACTCTTCAATAAGTATGCTCTCAAGTAAGTCTTGATTGATACCAATCTCCACCCCAAGAAAGTTTGCGGACTTCCTGCTTAAGCTACTCAGAAAGCTCTTTGCAGAAAAAAGAATATTGTACTTATCGCCTGCCATAAACGCAGTTGGAGACCAGAACCTGATAAAGTATCCGTTTGGAAATTTCTTCTCGCTCAGTGATTCTACTGTATCAAATCCGGCAAGTTTGTGTTGTGCCTGATTGGTGTAGATATTTATAATATCCACCTTTTTGCCATTTATATCCAGAAATCTGTTCAGCATAATTTTTGATATAAACTTTTCATAAAGCTCAGGGCGGGCAAATGTTACCTTGATACAGTTTTTAAAAACCGGGCTTACTGTAATAGGGTTTATAAGCTCTCCGTGCAGGTCTTCTGAATCAATAATTTTTAAAACAGCAGAGTAAGCAACATATGCAAGGGCTTTTATATGATTAAACTCTAAAACTATTGAGTATAGCATTATTATCATTTATTTTGTAGGTTTTAAAAATCTTCTTTACAAGAAAAAACCTGATATTAGCTTTAAGTAAATTGAACAACTATTCTCCTGCCGAGAAGGCACTTATCTTAGGCTCACTTTTTTCATGATATTGGGAAATTTGTACAGAGAAAGTACAAAGAACAGCATCATAAAATTGATGAGCATTCAGTTGAGGGTTATAAGTGGTTAGAAAATATTAACAAAAATAACTTTTTCACCGATGATGCACTAAGCATAGTCAAAAATCATCACTCTCCCAAGTCACCTCTTGATAAGATTGCCTAGGAGGCTGATAAGTTGTCTGCATCTGAGAGAGAAAGATACGACGAAAACGGTCAAAAAATAAAAGAGGGGTGGACAAACCAGAACCTTGCATCTCTGAACAGTAAAATTCAGTTGAGAGAAAGTAGTGCTACTCTTAGATATTATTTACATGGAAAACTAAGCCCAGACAGGTTTATTCCTAATCTAGATACTGCAGTAAA
This sequence comes from uncultured Candidatus Saccharibacteria bacterium, assembly GCA_964389605.1. Lineage (GTDB taxonomy): Bacteria > Patescibacteriota > DYJS01 > DYJS01 > CAYMEI01 > CAYMEI01. The sequence continues at coordinate 10,537 of CAYMEI010000010.1, forward strand.
TAGAAATTCTTATTCAGATAACAATCTAGTGTCGCTTGAGCAGGATTTACTACGAGTTACAGAAAAAAGCTCCTTGGGTTTTGATGACCAGATAAGGCTACTGCTTTACTATCTGGAAAAATATCTTTGGTGTGTACCAGCATATACAGGAAACGATAGAACAGACATTTCACTCTTTAATCACTCAAAAGATACTACTGCTATTGCTCATGCAATCTACAAATCTTTTCCTGTAGATTATCTTGAATCACTTGATCAAGAGAAGAATATTCAGTGGGAGAAGTATACCGGTCACAAGCTCAGTCTGATTGTTGGTGATATACCTGGCATACAAAACTACCTTTTTGATATCTCCAATAAAAAAGCATCAAAGATGCTAAGGGGTAGGTCAATATTTATCCAAGTATTAACCAAAATTCTTGCTAATAAGTTCTTAAGCTCCCTTGGACTTACCCCCTGCAACTTAATAATGTTTTCGGGTGGTAAATTCTATATTCTTGCACAGTCTGGTGAGCAAGCAGATGTAGTGTTTAATAATACTCGTCAGGATATAGAAAAAGCACTATTTAATACATACAACGGAGATATTAAGTTTAACTGCGGAAAAACGGAGTTCAAATGGAAAGATCTATACCATGACCATATCAATTTTGGAGATATAATCAAAGCAGCAAATGACAGGCTAGCTACAAACAGGTCTGGTATCAATAAGCATGTATTCATCGGTGAAGGGTCTTTTGTATTACATAAAACCATACCGCATGTAGAAGATTCAGATTCTAATAAATGCCAGCTAACAGATAAGCCACTTTTTGGAGAATCCAAGATATACAAAGAGTTTGGTGGAGGAGTATTGGTAAGCGCATATAATGAGTATAATATAGGAAAACTTGCACTGAAATCAGATAAAAAATCCAATGGGATTTGTTCAATTGTCTTGAGTAATGATCTGATTAACATTAAAGAAGTAAGTGATAACCCGGTGCATGAAAGCCAGTTTAAAATACTGGTAAATCCAGACATTGAAGATCTGGTTGATAATGATCATGCACTGCTAAAGGGTTTTGACTTTGTAAACATCTGCAACAGTGCCCCTCTTGTAGCAGAACATGATTTAAACGGACAAGAGTCCGAGAGTGAAGAGGGCGATACTATCCCTGGTACCCTTGCAAACTTTAATACTATCTCAAACAGAGGAAAAGGTGCAAAATACTTGTGCTTGATCAAGGGTGATATTGATAATTTGGGATTGATTATGGCACTGGGGCTTGCAAAAGATTCTGTAAACATAGATACTGCTACAAACAAAAACGATTTGACAGGAATATCAAGATCAACAATTTTAAGCTCACATTACTCTTACTTTTTTTCAGAGTATATGAACCATTTCCTTAGTGGGTATCCTGATGTATATGTCGTTTTTTCCGGCGGGGATGACCTAATGCTCATCTGCCCACAGTCGCAGGCAGTTGATCTGGTAAAGAGCCTAAACGGAGAGTTTGGTAAGTTTGTATGCAGTAACCCCGAAATTCATATAAGCTGGAGCATTACTCCGTTTAAACCATCTACACCCATAAGAATTGTAGCTGAGCTGGCTGAGCAGAATCAAAAAAAGCAAAGAGCGAAAGCGGTTTAGTAACTCAATCTAATAATCCGGTATTTACTGCGGATAGTAACAAAGCATCAACTTATATTTTTGATACAGTTATCAAAAACCGCGATCTGGGTGATCTGGCAGATAGAACTGACGAACTTGTAGACTGGATGCTTAATGGTCAGATCTCGATGGGTACAGTTAGAAACCTGCTTAAATTTTCTGAAATGATGCGAGAGTACGATGAAGACAACTCAAAAACTGAGTACCTTATGTGGCATCCGCTTCTGAGTTATCAGATAGAGAGAAATGTAAAGCAAAGAGGTGCGTATCCAGATAATAAAATGGGAAACTTTTTTGAATCAATTTTGAACTTAATTAATAAAAATGAAAAAGATAAACAACTTAAAAAAATATTGCTCCCGGCACTTTGCGGGGCGATTTGGAGGGTAAGAGGATAGAGATGGAAATAACATCATTATTAGACGAAAAAGGGAATATACACAAACACCTGCTCTCTGAGTGTGGTGGAAACGATGATGTATCAAAAGATGCAGAAAAGATGAGTAAGAGAAATGTATCTGAAACTCAAGTACGTAATTTTTATCAAGAGATAATTTCAATACTAAATTCTCCTTCAGAAGATTCAGTCAAAAAAACCAGACTAATCATACAAAAGGCTATTATTGAGTATAAAGCTAAATCAATAGGCTATGATCTTAAAAAATTCCTGAATGACAGAATAAACATAGTGCTTAAAGCAGAAGATGAAAAATTTATAGCTAATCTTCGTGCATTTCAGCTTAATTTTCAGTCTCTAATTGCATATCTCAAAAAGTATAGTAATCAAAAAAATCAGAATGGAGAAACAGATTCAAATTAAACTGCCAGTCACCATAAAAGTTCTTACCGGTTTACATATTGGTGGTTCAGGCGATAAAATGGGTATAGGGGGTATCGATAGTAGTATCATCAAAGATCCGGTAACAGGCTTTTCGTACATTCCAGGCAGTAGCCTGAAGGGCAAACTAAGAAGCTTACTTGAACTGCACAATGACGAATCCCTACCCATATCTAACTATTTTGGTTGCACTCAGGAAGACTTGAAATCAAACAAAAACACTCAATCACCCACAAGATTTATATTTAGAGATCTACATCTTGATGAAGAATGGGAGAAAAAGTATTCTAATAAGCATAATCCATTTAGTAATGAGATTAAGGCAGAAGTTAAAATCAACAGATCCTCAGGGGTGGCGGATGAGGCGGGTCCAAGATTTATTGAGAGAGTACCAAGGGGTGTAGTTTTTAAGGGTTATATTATACTCAGGATTTTCTATACTGATGGTTCTACCAAAGAGGATAATAGCAAGAGCGAGGCAAAGAGTATACTGGAAAAGGCCAAAGAATTAATTTCCCAAGATTATCTTGGTGGATCTGGCAGTAGAGGTTACGGAGAAATTGAGATGACTATAGATACGTCTAATCTAGAAACTAATGAAAATTGAGCTTGAAACAATTACGCCGGTTCATATAGGAAGTGGTAATATTTTATCGAATGGTCTGGAATATATTTATAAAGATAGAAAGATAATAAAGTTTAATCTGGATTCAATTGCATACACCTTAAAAGGTAAGTTAGAAAGTATTCATAGACTTAGTGAAGTACGAAAATTAATCAGACCAAGCCAGTGCAGCAAAATTCTATAGCGATAAGCTCATGAAAGAACTCAAGCCACAGATTGCCGATAAGGGTATTTTTTATGTTTCTGTAACTGGCGGAGTGCCTGCAATGAATACAGCTCTTCAGTTTATTGTGATAAAAAGAATCCCAAAAGATCAATTGAGATTAAGGAGTGTGGACAGACCTCGGAATGCTGGAGATGGTTCGAAAGTTATGCCTATAGATATCAACCAGACAATCGGTAAATATATTATGAGCAGTGAACTTGAGAGTCTGATTAATCAGAGAAATTACTACCTTGCACTCAAGATTCTGGAAGAGAATCGGAATTTCTTCGAACTATATGATAAAATCTATCAACTAATATACTATGCATATCTAAGAAACAGTTTTGCATTTAGTGAAGCGTCTGAAGTGTTGGAAAAAATTGATATTCCTCAGAAAGAGAAGGGTTGCCCACCCAAAGATTCAGATAAGCCAGCACAAATTTCTGAGCTGTTAAGTAGTATTATTTTTAATTTATCAAGTGGTGAAATGCTGGATTTTCTTGCCAGGAACTACGCATTTGGAGAGATAGTTGTTGATTACTTCTTAGAAAAAATCTTTGGCAGTTCTTACGGCGACTATAACAGTAGAGCTACATTATTTTCTGGATACTACTCAAAAAATCCTGACCTGCTGGAAACCCTTGAAGGCAAATTTACTCAACCTGGAAAAGAGTTTGACCCTACAAAATCTTCATTTCCAGTTAAAGTTGAGATATTTAAATATATCATCTCCACCAGTCCAGACGATATGACTGATAAATCCATCTCTAAAGATAGTGCTGTACTTATCGAGAAATTTCTAAGTATGGTGGAGCATATTAATGAATTAAGGCACAAAACCATTATCGCACATAGACTAGGTGGGGTTACAGAAAAGGATCTAATTTCTGCAAGCAGGTGTAGCTCAATTGATGAGATTAGCAGTTTATATGAGGAAGTTGGCTATATTTTGCAGTTTAATCCAAAAGACCCTTTTGATTCCATCAACCAAGTGATAATAGGATACATAGCTTGATCCCCTTATACATCTTCGAAAAAGACTCGGTAGTTAAAATTAAAGATCAGCAGATCTGTGTACTCTCTGGCGATACACAGAAACTAATACCAGTCAACTCATTTAGCCACATAACAATTTTTGGGAATGTTCAGACAACAGCCCCGGTAATCAAGTTTTGCCTTAAAAACGATAGAGATATTTTCTTTTTGGGTGAAAACGGTGATTATATTGGCGAAACAAGTGCAATAGAAGGTAAAAATACAGAGCTAAGAGTTAAGCAGTACAGAAAGCTTCTGGGTAACAGATTTAAACTTCAGTTTGCAAAGGATATAATTTTGGGAAAAATTAAAAATCAGCGGAGGTTTTTACAGTTAATCCAGAGGGAGAAGCCGGATAATGCAAATGAACAGATTAAGACATTAAAAAACATACAATCAAGCGTAGATTTTGCTAAAAGTGCCGATAGTTTACTAGGTATTGAAGGTCTGGCATCCAGAACATACTTCCAGGGGTTAAAAAAGTTTATTAACCCGGAATTTAAATTTGATGGCAGGAATAAGTTTCCGCCCAAAGATGAAATAAACAGTATGCTCAGTTTTTCTTATACGCTGCTGGCTCAACTGGTAACAGGTATCTGCAAGCAGGTTGGGCTGGATGTGTACCTGGGATTTTATCATAGTATTCAGTACGGACGAAAAAGCCTTGTTTACGATATGATGGAAGAATTTAGAACAATCTGTGACGGGCTTGTTCTGAGCCTAGTAAACAAAAGAATTATTATTGTTGATCAGTTTAGATTTACAGACGATGGGGCAGTACTTATGGGTAGGGAGTCGATAAGAAAACTAATTGGAGCATTTGCAAAGAAGTTTGCTATAAAAACTGATTATATGGAGCAAGACAAACAACTTAACTACTACGAGATAGCCCTAAGACAGGCTAGGAAATTAAAAGATGTTATTTATGGAAAAACTCCGCGGTATACTCCGTTCATCGCTTAAAATGAAGTATTTGATCTGCTATGATGTAAAAAAACCCAAAAGACTAAACCGAATTGCTAAAGTAATGAAAAGCTACGGCGAAAGAGTGCAGAAGAGTATTTTTGAGTGTAAAATTACTTATATTTTGTTTAGAGAGATGAAGGAAAAGATTAATAAGATTATAGCAGAAGAAGACAGTGTGAGGATTTATATTCTGTGCAGAAAATGTGAATCAAAAATAATACGGCTTGGGGAGAATCATCCGGAGCTGGTGCAGGATGAAGATTTTATTTTTATATAAAGCATATAGAATTCAGGTGGAGATCCTCCATACAAGGCAGGTACATTAAAATATAGTATTTACATCATAATTTTTGATAAATATTTATTAAAATTGTAGATTGGTAATGGGTTCCTCCAAAAGTAGTAAAGTATCAAACAGGTGTGCCCATCTGATGTCATCATTTAGAGATATGAATCCTTTTCAAGGATTGGAACAATATTACGCTTTTTGTTAGCATTTTACTTGGTGATTTAGAGATATGAATCCTTTTCAAGGATTGGAACTAGTGGTTTATTTTTTATTCTAATGCCCTATTGTAATTTAGAGATATGAATCCTTTTCACAGATTTATCCCACTTCCTCATTCAAGGGGTGACGAACATGTCATCATTTAGAGATATGAATCCTTTTCAAGGATTGGAACGGTAGGGACAGGTTTCAAACCTGTCCCTACGGATAAATACCGCTTAAGGCGTGCTTTAGCCGCCTGTTAAGGT
>CAYMEI010000011.1:0-7581 GCA_964389605.1 uncultured Candidatus Saccharibacteria bacterium
ATGAAGTGGTAAGGCTGGTTGATGAATACAGCATACCTGTTGGATCTACCATATTAAACCCAAGGATCTGAGATTCTTTTTTATGGTTTTATGGTGACTATAGAAGCAAAGCTAATTCCCCTTCTCAGAACCTTAGCAGGCTGGCTACACACAGCCTTAAGCGGTTACAGGGGTGGCACCGATAGGTGACGAGATAGTCCCTGATCAAAACCTGAAAAACACCCCGCCCTGCGGGCACCCCTCTCGCATCTTATTGGGGCGGCTAAAGCACGCCTTAAGCTACCTTAGAGAGGAATTATCCACCCCGTCAGACTTCGTCTGCCACTCCTCAAGAGGGGAATTAAGCCTACCTCTTTAAACACGACACTTGCGAGTAAGAATAAGATAAAAGCTAGGTACCCAACTACAACACACCATAAAAGACAAGTAGAAAGAAGAAAATACACTGCAGACAAGAGAAATAATTGTTATATAAATATATCCTTGACAATAATTTTATGACCGTTAGTCATGTAAATGAACAATGGTCATATTGGTGAATAATATCCAAGTATATTAATAGCTTTATCTATGAGTATACAGGAAAGAAAAGAAATAGAAAAGCAGGCAAGAAAAAATGACATACTTCTGGCTGCAGAGCAGTTAGCACTGGAGAAAGGGTTAAATAATTTTACAACAGAAGACCTAGCAAAAAAATCCGGGTACAGTAAGGGATCAATTTATTTGTATTTTGATAATAAAAATGAGATTATAGGAGCTATTATCTCAAGAGCAGTTAAACTACTGTACGAATATTTTAAGAAATGTGCCAAAAAGGAGAAGAATGGATTAGATAAAATTATTAGCATTGGGTACGAGTATATGGAGTTTACCAAAAAAAACCCTCTTTATAGAAATATAATAACCTGCCCTGACAGTGAGGGTATTCAGCGAAAATTAATCAGTGAAAGTGCGTCCTTGAAAGATCTGAAAAAAGCAGATGAAGAAATATTTAATCTTCTTACTTCTATTATAGAAGAAGGCAAGAAAGATGGATCTATTAATCAGTCAATAGATGCACAGCGAGTATCTTACATTCTGGCAGTCACATCTCAATCAATAATAAACAGAATACACTTCTCCGGGTCTTCACCGGTAAAGCTACCGTTCACAGCAGAAGAGCTACTGGAAGAGTTTTACAATATTTTAAAAATGGCATTTCAAAATAAATCACCAGTTAAGGATAATCAATAATGGAAAAAGAGATGGAGAAAAACGAAAAAAAAGACGGTATTATAACCAGAGCTGTCAGGTATTTAATAGATAACCCAAGGACTATGATACTTGGGCTTGCAACGCTGGTTTTTACGGCCGGTATAAGTATTGTATCCTTAAGACCCGAAGGGTTTCCAAATCCAACGGTAGATCTGGTAGTGGTTAACACAGTATATCTTGGTGCAAGCCCAGAGACAATGCTGGAAGAGGTTACCGAACCAATTGAGTCTGCTGCGGGCACAGTAGATGGAGTGAGGGATTATCAGAGCTTTACTTCCGGGAGTGCTTCTAATGTACAATTTTACATAGAAACCGGGTCGGATGTTAATCAGGTAAAAGACCTTATAGAAACTGAAGTTGATCAGCTAAGTTTTCCGGGGGATGCAAATGATCCTCGTATTGTTGTGCCAACAACAGGAGCCAATACCATTGAATTTAATCTGGTACCCACAAGCGACAGTATTACAAATGAAGATCTTTTTAATGCAACAGAGGCATTTTCCAGAGAGATTGAAGACCTGGATTTAGTATCCAGAGTCCAGCAGGGAACCAGTTTTGAAAAAAGGCTGGTGCTTGATGTATCTTTGCAAAATTTAATAGATAATGGCTATACACAAGAACAACTGCAGTTGTATGGAGTTACAGATCAAGCGCTTGTAAACACTGCAGAACAAAGACTTAAGACATTTAATAAATCTCTTCCTGTTGTATCAGATATTACACTACAGGAAGTTTCTGATTCTTCAGCATCAAGAACATCTTTAAGCCTTAAGCTGGGAGATAATTCTTTAGAAGAATTAAAATCTCTGCAATTTGTATTCCCGGACAGAACAGGGCAGAACAATGGTGCTCCACTTGTACTTACAATTGATGAGTTTGCAGATATAAATAACGAATATGGGTACAATGGAGGGTCCAACTTAATAGCTATTAATCAGAACGGAAGAAGCATTGTGGCAAACAGCATACATCTTACTGTTTTTCCTGAACCGGGCACAGACATTGTAGAGTTTGGTGAAGAGGTAGAAGAAAAAATATTCGATTTAAAAGAACTCGAGGAGTTTAAAGATATTGAAATAGTAACAATCTTTTCAACGGCTGAGCAGACAGAAGAGCAGATAGGAGAAGTGATATCCGGTTTAGTTGGAGGTCCAGTTGATTCATGGGGTCCATTTGCATGGACTGGATTTGTATTGGGTGCTTTGCAGTTGGTATTCCTAGTAATGCTTGCCTTTGTAAGCTGGAGAGCCGCAATAGTAGCCACTCTTGCAATACCTTTGAGTATATTTTTTAGTACAATTTACTTAAACTTCATTGGTGAAACCTTAAACACCATAGTTCTTTTCAGTTTGGTTCTTGCTATCGGTCTGGTTGTTGACCCTGCTCTTGTGCTCCTGGAAGCTGTTCAGAGGTATATTGACCAAGGTGTTAAAAAGAAAGAGGCGGTCTTAAGTGCAATAAGAGAGGTTGGACCAGGGGTATTTTTAGCTTTTGTTACAAATGTAATTGTGTTTGTGCCATTTGGAGTAATAACAGGGTTTATTGGAGAAATATTTAAGTACATCCCACTTACAATAATTCCCGCCCTTGTTGGAAGTTATGTAGTACCAATATTTGTCATATCTTATCTGGGGTCAATATTCTTTAAAAAATCTAAAAATAAAACAGAAGATGAAGAAAAAAATCTTTGGGCAGTTGCAAGGTGGGTTCAGAAAATCAATTATAAAATAGTAAACCTGAATCCAGTCTGGAGAATTCTTATAGTAGTAGTTTCTTTAGTTGTGCCAATTGGTGTTGCAGGAGGTCTTTCTGCAACCGGGCAGGTCACTCAAACAGATTTCTCACAACCGGTAGAATTTCAATATATTCAAATAAATACCGAGTTTAACTCAACGGATACACTGGGGGAAAAAGCAGAAAAGCTCAAAGAGCTTTTGAGCACAGTGGCAGAAAATGAAAATGTTGATTTTATTGCTACACAGACAGCTCAAACGCAGGTGGGCTCATCGGGAGGAGGGGAGTCTCTGGAAGTTGGGACGGTAAATATGTCTCCTCTTATAAAACTAAAATCCCTGAATGATCTAACAAAGACATCCCCTGAGATTTTAGAAGAGATAAAAGAGAGTACAGAAGAATTGAAAAGTAATTTTGAAGATCTCTCATTTCAAAAAGTAGGCAATACCGGGCCTCTTGGTGGGGTTTATGACTTTACAATCAGTCTGACCGCTGAGTCAAAAGAAGAAATTACTCCTCTGGCTCAGGATATAGAAGAACAACTGCTGGATTATGAGATAGATGGAGAAAAACCGGTAGAAAAAGTTAATATAGATTTTTTAAGTAATATAAAAACAAGATATGTTCTGGAATTGACTTCTGATGCTTCTACAACCAATCCCGTGAACCCTCAAGACTTGGCACAATTTATATCAAGTCAGTTTACACCTCAGAAAGAAGTAGAAAATGAAGTAAGCGTAGATAATAATCAACTTGAAATAGTTCTGTCTAATAGTGCACTTGAGCCCCCTAAGACCATAGATGAAGTTGTAAGTTCAATTTATACAGACTTGGCAGGTAATCAGGTACCAATAAGTCAACTGGTAACTGTAACTGAATCTGAAGAATCTCAGGGTATTGTTAGAACCAATGGCGATACTGTTTATAATATTCAGGTACGAACCGGGGAGGATTTTAAAAGCCAGGGTATTTTATCCACCATACAAAATGATATAGTTAATTACTATAAAGAAGAGTTTGAAGGTAAAGATTTTCTGAAAAACCAGAATTTAACAGAAGAAGTATTTGATGCCAAAACAATCAGCCCAATTGATTTTGGAAAATCTATTAACGAACTTCTGCAGGCTTTAATTTTAGCCATCATACTATCATATGCAGTATTGGTAATATTCTTTAATTCTTTCACACAACCTATAAATATTTTATTTGCAATTCCTCTTACATTTTTAGGCGTGTTCCCGTCTCTGGCATTTTTCGCATCGGGGGAAATTGGGTTTCTGGAAATTATAGGAATTATAATCTTAATTGGTATTGTTGAAAATGTAGCAATTTTCCTTATAAACAACGCTGATAATAAAATGAAAGAAAACAACTGGGACTCAAAGAAAGCAATCAGTTATGCAACAGGATTAAGATTCAGACCAATTCTTTTAACAGCGATAACAACTACCATGTCTCTACTGCCTTTGATTTTCTTTAGTGAGTTTTACAAAAGCATTGGTCTGGTTGTTGTATCTGGAACAATTACGGCGGGTGTTTTAAGCCTTTTCACAACTCCAGTTTTATATGTGTATTTTAAGTGGCTAAGTTACTATTTTAGATCTTCTAAAATGCTAGTCCAGGCATTATTTTCAGGTCTGACTATTGGTTTAGTGATTTCCTTAGGGATTATTGGATCAGCAATTGGAGCATTATTCCCAATGATTGGTATAGGATTCTTGGTAGCTATTGTAGTGTTTACAGGGTTTAATATTTACTGGTATGTACAAAGCAGACAGAATACAGTCTTGATCTGAGAACACTAAGGACATACAACTTAAAAAAGATGGATCTTAAAGATTCATCTTTTTGTTTCCGATTTTTATATCCTTAAACTTATGATATTAGGCAGGTCTGGAAAACACTGGCTTCTGAAAAATTCTTACTCTCTTGTATTTGAGAACATATAGAAATATAAAACAACTGAGTTATATTTCTGTCCAAAACCAAGTGTCATTTTCAACAAGCAATTTTACCAGCAATCATTCTTGGTCAATTCTGTTTTTTATAATGGCTTAAACTCATAAAACCAGATTTAATAATCACTGGATTCTTTATCATTCACAATCAAATATAATGACCAAAAAGAGTAATCTGAAAAGTAAGATATGGTTCTAGTTCTTAATTCTTTGTTCAAGTAGTGAGCTATGGAATTGATTCTTTATCTGTAAGCTTTTTGTAAGAGCAACTCCCTTGTCATTAACGAGATTTTAGTGAACATGGCTAATGACAGTAATTCAACCTTACCCTCGTCTGCATAGCCTTCTGAGTCTATATGTTTAAGCAATCAATATTTTTGAGAGATTACTGTAATGACAACTTAATGATGGGCATCTGTAGCTGTTTTGATGAACACCATTGTCAAGAAAGTAAATACAACGGTCTGAATGAATCCAACAAATATCTCCAGACCATAAAACGGCAATGATGCAACACCTAAAGTTAATCCGGTAACAACTATCAAGAGTACCTTACCGGCAAATATGTTCCCAAAAAGACGAAAAGCAAAAGAGATTATTTTTCCAATCTCCAGCACAAGCTCTAGAAGTTTTAAAAAAGCGTTACCCAGGAACACAAAAGGTAGGCCAATAAGTTTCCAACCCTTTCCTGCCTTCACACGGAAATCAAAAAACTTGCCTAGGTAGCTTACTCCTAAATGCTTAAGCCCTGCATACTGAATTGCCACAAAAGAAATGATTGCAAGTGCGATTGTAAAATTCAAGTCAGTTGACGGAGGTCTTAAGAAGGGTGTATGAACTTCCTGAGTTGCTGTAATACCTTCTTCAAAAGATAGAATGGGTTTTGTGGATTCTTCTATGTCGTGTACCCACCCTATTCCTCCAACCAAGGGTACCAGACCAGACCAGTTAGATAATATAATTAGTATAAAGAAAGTAAAAACAAGAGGAAAGAAAGTCTTTGAGATCTTTTTTCCCATTATGTCACCTGCTAGACTGTTTATTCCGCTGACCACCCATTCTACTGACAGTTGCAGTCTAGATCTAGGCTTGACAGTAATTTTTTTCTGGTAAACTACAAAAAATATTATTAAAAGGACTACTATTATGATTGCTGTCAGAAGAGAGTTTGTTACAGGCAGAACTGTGTCTTCAAAAAATAATGGTTCAGGTTTTACGGAGATTGCCATAATTCAATTTATTAATAATTTATTGGGGTTTATTTTCAATCAAAAAAACTGAATAATATTGAAATAAAAAAGACAGATCTTACTAAAAAAGACCTGTCATGGAAGGGGTAACTAATTATTTTTCGTCTTCGTCGTCATCTTCAAAAAGATCTCCTTCCTCATCATCCAGCATATACCTTGGAAGTATCTCCTCACCTTTGTTCCAGCTCTCATCTGTTTTATACAAATATATAAACTCAGAAGGGTCCATATCCTGCAAATCCTGTATGATTCTTACAAGATCAATTGGCTCATTTGGAAAATTGAATACTATAGAGCCTAAAGATTCATCAAAGCTGATTAAATCCGGTATTTCGGCCTCATCTTTGAGTATCTCAAATGTCTCCTTTTCTGCAAACTCTACCTCTACCTCTACAATGTAGCGCTCTTTATCACTGGAAGATAGCCCATCAATATCACTTGATCCCATATCACTTTTACTTCCAATCTTATATTGGATGAATTTTTTTCCTTCGTTGTCAATTATTTTCATAATTTTATTTTATTAATTTTAATTAAATCAAGTTAGTATTATAGGTTTAACAGACTTTTGTAAAGTCTTACCTTTTATCTCTTAAATAGGCTGGTATATCATCATCTCCATCATCTCCATCTGCACCGCCAAAGTACCCGGGGGGAGTATTAATATTTGGTACATTCTGCTGTTTAGCTGTACCCTGAGATCCCTGTTGAGGTGGCATGCCTCCTAGAGGTCTCTGGAGTGGTGGTTCCATGAAGTCCTGCTGGAATGGATTCTGTTGCTGACCCTGCTTTGGGTTTTTTGCAAAAGGACTTGGTCCAGAGGCGGCAGAAGCAAAATCTGTATAGCTTGTAAATTTACCTGATGTAGATTTTGTGTCTGCTTTGTCAAAACCTGTAGCAACAATCGTCATCCTGATCTGCCCGGAATATTTATCATCAAGTGAAGTTCCTACTATTATATTAGCACTGGGGTCTGCAGCTTCTTGGACAATCCTAGAGGCCTCTCTAATCTCTGACATAGAAATATCCTGACCCGCCATTATGTTTAAAAGTATTCCTTTTGCCCCATCAATTGACATATCCAGAAGTTTTGAGTTAATTGCAGCACTGGCAGCTTCCGATGCCCTGTCTTCTCCAGATGCAACCCCGGTTCCCATCATTGCGGTGCCAGATCCCTGTATGATTGTTTTTACATCTGCGAAGTCAATATTGATAAGACCGGGTGTAGTTATAAGATCAGAAATTCCCTGCACTCCTTGGTACAGTATATCATCAATTATTCTAAAGCTGTCATTCACAGAAGTCTTGTTGTCTACAATGTCAAAAATTTTATCATTTGGTATAACAATTATAGCGTCCAGCTTATCTTTAACTGCATCATAGCC
>CAYMEI010000011.1:7591-16580 GCA_964389605.1 uncultured Candidatus Saccharibacteria bacterium
TGATGATTCCCTCCTTTTAAGACCTTCAAAAGTAAAAGGCAGCGTAAGTATAGCAACTGTTAGAGCACCGGATTGTTGTGCTATTTCTGCAACCACAGAACCAGCACCTGTACCTGTACCACCTCCAAGACCATATGTCAAAAAGACCATATCGGATCCTTTTAGTACCTCATGTATCTCATCTGCAGATTCTTCTGCGGCCCTTCTTCCAACATCAGGATTTGCCCCAGACCCAAGACCCCTGGTTAACTGTTTACCTATATTTACTTTTATATCAGCCGGGTTGGATGCAAGAGCCTGAGAGTCTGTATTAATAGCAATAAAATCAACATTTGTCAGACCCGCCTGTATCATACGAGCCACCGAATTATTACCCCCCCCACCAACTCCAACAACTCTTATTTTTGCACCAGACTGAATAGCTTCAGCTTTAATTTCCATATTACTTCCAATTATATTTTGAACAGATTTTTTGTATTTGACAAATAAATTGAACAAAAATATTATTTTTAAATTAAAAAAACACTAATTAACAAGTCTTTGCATTGTCTCAACTTTCGTTTTTGCCAATTCCAGCTTTTCTTTTTCACCATCTACTACGCTTGAATCAGCTTTTTCCAAGAAGTCGTTGTTAGAAAGTTTTTTCTCAAGTCTCTCTATATAATTTTTTACCTCTTTTACTTTTGAGTTTATTAAATCATCCAGTTTCTTTTTCTGTAAACTATCCGTCTCTATTTTTATGCTAAAATCTCTGTTTACCAGTATGCCTCTATCCCCTTTGTCAACTTCTATATTTTTCACAAAGTGACCCAGCAAATTTTGTATCCCCGGCAAATCCACATGAGCTAATACTATAATTTTTCCAAATGAAGCATCTTTTAAAAATTCATTTTGAGTACTTCTTACATACCCAATTAAATCTATAATATTTGCAACAACTTCTCCGTACTCCAGATAGCAGTCAGATGATAAGTCGCTGATTTTTGAATTGAAAAATTTCTGCAAAAGCAGTGGTCTTCGTGAGTTAAATAAATTGCCAAAAATTTCCTGAGCAATAAATGGAGCAAAGGGTTGCAATAGTGACAATAAGTTAAAAAGAGCGAAAAAACTTGCATTTCTGGATTCTTCCATGTATTCTTCTGGAAGGCTCTTGGTAGCCTCTATATAGAAATCACAGAAAATATCGTAAGTGAAACTTTTTAGCCTGCTTATTAAAAGGCCAAGATGATCAATCTCTAAAAGTTTTTTCAGTTCATCCTGTAATTGCCTGAGCTTGAAAATTAAAAACTGATTAACTGGGTGCCTGATACTTTCCAACTCAAAGTTGTCAAAATTAATAATGTCATATTTTTCTTCTGAAGCCCCACTGGATAAAAACTGCTTCTGAAGGAACCTAGAAGAATTCCATACCTTTGTTAAGAAATTTCTCTGAAGCTCTACCTTTTTAAGCCCCACCCTGGCATTTTCACCCATTCCAACTTCTGAAATTAAAGCCAGTCTTGTAGCATCCGCACCAAATGTTTCTATGTAATCAAGCGGATTTATAACATTTCCAACACTCTTACTCATCTTTTTACCCTTTTCATCCATGATCCATCCAGAGTAGATAGCTTTTTCATATGGGAGTGTTCCTGTGAAGTAGTTTCCAAACATAAGCATCCTGCATGTCCACAGGTATCTTATCTCGTAGGCAGTTTCATGAATGTGAGTTGGATAGAATTTTTGAAAATCCGGTAAAAAGTTTGGACCCCCAAGTGCTGTATAAGTAAGTTGCCCGGAACTGAACCAGGTATCAAAAGTATCTGTTTCTTCCTTTAGTCCTTGTGCTGTAAATTCTTCTCCAGATGGTTCTTCATAATAAAAAACAGATCCATGCGGAATACTGATATATCTTGAATCATCTAAGGATATACTTTCTTCAAAATAAGAAATAACAGGCTTTAAGGTTCCAGAATGAGTTACAACCAAAATTTTTTTACCTGCAAACTTTTGTGCGCATTCTTTTATAAAATCTTCAACCCTGCTATGTATTTCTTCTGAAGTCTCTGTTTTAGAATCAATCTCCTCCTGTGAAATATTTTTAAAAATCTCCTTGCTTAAACCTTCAAACTCTCTGTAATCTCTCTCTTTAATTCTTGTATCAATTAAAATATTTTCTTTTTTAATCCCCAGCTCTTCAGCTAAAATCTGTGCTGTCTGCTGGCTTCTATTTGCCGGAGCTGTTATTATTACATCAAACTTCTGATTTCTTAAAGATTCGCCAAGTTTTTTTGCCTCTTCTCTACCCTTAATTGTCAGCTTGTCCAGCTCGCTGCTGGCTTCTGCAATAATATTTGTTTTATTATGCTCAGACTCGGCGTGCCTTACAAAGCAAAAATCACACTCGGGTTTGCCTGTTACGCTTACTTCAAAATCATTGGTTTCTTTGTTACGATAGTAAACCGGGATAGTGTGACCCCACCAGATTTGTCTGGAAAGAGGCCAGTCGTGGTGATTTGCAAGAAAATTAGTAAGCTGGCTCTTGTACCTTTCGGGAATAATTTTTATTTCTCCATCTTCAATCTTTTTAATAACAGGGTCCGTCATAGCTGGTCTGACCCTTAAAAACCACTCATCAGACAAAAGATTTTCTATTTTACACTTAGTTCTTTCGCAAATCTTGACTGTATGGGTATAGTCCTCCAGCTTTTCTATAAACCCCTGTCCGGTTAAATCTGTTATTAGTAATTCTCTGCATTCTTCGGTTTGTAAACCAGAGTACTTGCCAGAACCAGAAAGTATTTCATTTTTCTTTCCAATAATTTCAATTATCTCCAGATTATGATCTTTACCAATTTCATAGTCCAGTTTGTCATGAGCAGGGGTTATTTTAACTGCTCCAGTTCCAAACTCTTTTTCTATTCTTTCATCGGCAATGACTGGTATTTCTTTAAAAACAACAGGTAAAAGAGCCTTTAATCCAACCAGGTGGCTAAGGTTTCCATCTTCCGGATTAACCGCAACAGCACTATCCCCAAGCATAGTCTCGGGTCTGGTTGTGGCAACAGTAATGTGCGGAATCGGGTCGCTCAGTACGGTCTCTGCCTCTAGGTACAGCACTTTAAAATCTTCACCAAAAGCACCTTTTTCTGGATTTTCCAGAAAAGACAGCACTTTGCCTGATTCATAAATTGAAACTATGTTGTCCTGCAAGACAGCTTCTGCACTGCTTAATGAATCAAAAAACTGAATTTTTTTAATGTTCTTTAAAACCCTTTCTGCACCTTCTTCGTCTGCAAAAGCGATAATCTCACCTGGTTCTATGTCTGCAAATTCATCTGCTGAAATTTTATCCGAAAAGTAAGCTATTTTTGTGCCTTTTTGCACATCTTTAAGCATTTCTTTCTGCAAAACTTCAATTTCACATGCCAGAAGCTCATCTACAGAAAAATTGGATAAAAAAGGCTTTTCCATGTCAATTGCAACAATTCCATTTTTATTGATTTTATCTACATACTCCTGACCCGGATTTTTAATATAAGACTCTTTAAGCCTTTGTGTAATGTCTGTTTTTCCGGTTACATCAGGTTTAGATTCAAAGCCGTCAACTATCTTTGATGGCGGTTCTTTTTGTGTTAATTCGTCAAGATTGCCATAAGCTCTTACACCTCCACACTTAAAAAATAGCTTTTCTTTAGTGTTTTTATTAGCACATATAATAAAATCTCCTTTTTTAATATCTCCAAAAAATCTTTCTGACTCTTCTGGATTTAATGCCCTTGTTTCTATTGTTTTAGTTCCTGCCTTTAAAGAATTTAATGTTTTCTCATCTGTAAAGTTTAGTTCCCAGACTCTTACACCGGGTGTGATCAGTGGATACTTTATATAAGTTAATTTTGTAGTCTCCTCCTCTTCTTCTGTTTCTGCATCAGAAAGAGTTGTCCCTGCTTTGTAACTCCAGTTAACCAGATATTTGCCTTTGTAAACCAGTCCATCTCTCCACAGCCTTTTAAAGTTTCTTCTTATAATTTTTGTAAGTCTTGGCTCAATTGTAAAATATTCTCTATCAAAATCTGCACTTAAACCAATTTTTCTGAATTGATCATAAATGCCAAAACGCATCTGCTCAACAAAGGAATAAATTTGCCTGTGGTATTCCTCAAATCCCAGGTCAAACCTTGTTTTACCTTCTTCTCTCCATAGCTTTTTATCAAAAACAGTTGCTGTCTGAAGTCCTGCATGGTCGGCTCCTGGAATAAGCAGTGCAGAATCTCCTTCCATTCTATGAATTCTTGTATAAATATCCTGAACTGTTGATCTTTGAGCGTGTCCAGCATGCAAAGAAGCATTTGCGTTAGGCGGTGGGAACAGAATAGTAAAGGGCTTTCCTTTGGGGTTTATTTCTGGTTTAAACAACTTCTGTTTTTCGTGTTCGGAGTAAATTCTGGACTCAAAATCTTTGGGGTTGTAGTGTTTAGAAATCATTCTGTCTAAAGACTATGATTTTCAGTAGATTTGTTAATGGATTGATGTATCCATTTTAAGTGTGCAAGTTAATTCGATGTGGCAGAAAATGATTTAACAAATGACAGTCTCCGGAATCAATCTTATGCAGGTGACAGGAGGAAACTGTTTAAAATGAAGAACTGGATGTCAGCGTGGAAATAGTGGCAACCGAGGATATCACGGAGATAGACCTCACCCTCGTCCACATCTTTATGCCAAAACTATTTACTACTTAACAGAACTACTGTCGAGGCGTGGTTCTCCCTTCATTAGCATCTGATTGTATAATAGTAGCGAAGCTGATTCCCCTTTCTAGAACCTTAACAGGCGGCTCGCACTTCATTAGTACTACTTTAACCTTATCCCATTTCAAGGCAGTAGAAAAAAATAAAGCCGGTTTCACACGGCTTTTTTCACTGCCTTGAAACAGTAAGCTGCTCTGCACGCACAGAACTGCTCTGCACAGCCTTAAGCGGTATTTATCCGTAGGGACAGGTTTGAAACCTGTCCCT
This sequence comes from uncultured Candidatus Saccharibacteria bacterium, assembly GCA_964389605.1. Lineage (GTDB taxonomy): Bacteria > Patescibacteriota > DYJS01 > DYJS01 > CAYMEI01 > CAYMEI01. Next base: position 12,589 of record CAYMEI010000011.1, read on the forward strand.
ACTTCTACACATTCAAGTGATAGTAGCGAAGCTGATTCCCCTCTAAAGTAGCTTTGGGCGTGGTTTACCCGCCCCAATAGGGTGCGAGAGGGGTGGCAGGCGGAGCCTGACGGGGCGGATAATTCCCCTTTCTTACACCTTAACAGGTTGGGCGGACATGGGTCCGCCCCTGCAATAATAATACAACTGGATATTAAGGGCGGGAGAACCCCGCCCCTACAGTAGTAATGGAAGTGTAGCAGGGAACAAAAACTTTTACTCCCTGCTGTAGTATAATTAGATGTTAAAGATAAAATATATAAATATAATCATAGTCAGTTATTTAATCATTGAATCATAGTTCATAATAATATATCTGTTTCATGAAAAATTGTGTTTTTTTGTAGTGCTACAGGCTGACTGTAGTACAGCACAAGACTTTCAGGCAGGCTTGCCTTTAATAAAAAAATATCCAAGATTTTTTTAGTGGATTACAGTAAAGAATCTTTAAGGATACATAAAGAAAAAACTGGTAAAATAGAAATCAAGTCTAAAATTGGTGGAGTTAACACTAAAGACGAATTAAGTACTGCCTACAGTCCCGGTGTTGGAGCAGTTTCTTCTTTTTTGGCACAAAACCCTGACAAGGCTGGAGATTACACCATAAAAGGTACCACTATTGCTGTGATATCCGATGGCTCGGCTGTTTTAGGGCTTGGGAATATTGGTCCTCTGGGTGCTTTACCTGTCATGGAGGGGAAGGCACTTTTATTTAAAGAGTTTGCCGGTGTGGATGCTTATCCAATTGTGCTGGGTACTCAGGATACAGAAGAAATAATCAAAACAATAAAATTAATTGCACCCACTTTTGGGGGTATAAATCTGGAAGATATATCGGCACCAAGATGTTTTGAAATAGAAGAAAGACTTAAGAAAGAATTGGACATCCCAGTATTTCATGATGATCAGCATGGAACAGCAATAGTTGTTTTGGCAGGCATTATTAATGCACTAAAAATAATAAAAAAAGAGAAATCCATGCTCAGAGTGGTTATTAATGGTAGTGGAGCTTCCGGAACAGCTACTGCTAGGCATCTTTTTAATTTTGGAATTAAGAATATAGTTTTATGTGATTCAAAGGGTATAATCTCTAGAGACAGAACTGACTTGAATGATTTTAAAAAGGGGCTTTTGCAGTTTACCAATCCTGCAAATATTTCGGGAGAATTAAAAGATGCCCTAAGCGGAGCGGATATGTTTTTAGGCCTGTCTGTTGCAGGGGCTTTAAAGCCTGAGTGGATTGGGCTCATGAACAATGACCCGATTATTTTTGCACTGGCAAATCCTGTTCCAGAAATAATGCCCGATGTTGCAAAAGAGCAGGGTGCATTGATTGTTGCAACCGGTAGAAGTGATTTTCCAAATCAGGTAAACAATGTCCTAGCTTTTCCCGGTATTTTTAAGGGGGCTCTAGCTAATAAGGTTGTAAATATTACAGATGAAATGAAACTAAATGCATCAATGGTCATTGCAGGGTGTGTGAGTACAGAAGAACTGAGTATAGAAAAAATAATTCCAAGTCCTTTGGATAAAAGTGTTGCACAGAAGGTGGCAGATAGAGTTGTCAGTTAGTAGATTCATTTAACTTGCTGACCAGTTTCTCTATCCTAGCATTAAAGGTTAAATCTATTATTTCTGATTCAATGTCTATTTTAACGCCAGATATTATTTTTTCATCAATTAAAAACTCCAGCTGAGATATAAGCAGGTTTTTTTGAGGATACTTAAAGTGCAAAAACTGATAAATCTTCCTTTTTATGTTTTCGGACAGCTCAATTTTTGAATAAATCTTTATCATTTGCCGGATTTTTGAGCAGATTCAATTGCTTCTGCGATTAGCTTCTCTTCTACATCTCTGGGAACAGAAAACCCTTCCAAGGTCTTTTTTAAAGAAAGATTTATAATCTCTTGAGCCTCAGACATACCCTCTCTTTTTATATTATTTTTAAGATTTAAAAGCTCTACTTCTGCCTCTTTTAATATATTCTCGTGCTTTATCTTTGCTTCAGAAATGATACTTTCTTCTTTAGACTTACTTTTTTCTACTATTTGATCAGCCTCTGAATATGCTTTTTGTATTATATCCTTTTTTTCCCGATCAGCTTCTGTCTGAGCTTTCATTTTCAGAGCTTCTGCCTCCTGTGCATTTCTAAGTCCTTCTTCTATCTCCTGCTTCCTCTTCTCTGTAGTATCAATTACCTTGTTAACAAAACTACGGGTAAAATAATAAAGAACCAGAAAAATTATTATATAAGCTACAATAGTAACAAAATCTATTCCAAGGGCATTACCAGATTCTTCGTTTATTGCTGACATATTGTGTCTTTAATTTTATAAAACAAATCCAATGATTATTGCTACAAGAAGTGAGAATATACCCAGTGCTTCAATAAGACCCATAGCTAAAATCATGAGTGTTCTGATTTCGTTGCCTGCCTGCGGATTCCTGCCTATTGATTCCATGGCTTTGGCACCAACCATCCCCATTCCTATTCCTGCTCCTATAGCACCCAGACCTATAGAGAGTGCCATCGATAAAGTTACTAAATCCATAATGATTAATTCATTAATTTTTTAGCTGAACAATTTTTTATGTTAAGAGAAAGCAATAAAAATATTTATTTTTAAATTAATTTTTCTTTTTTAAGTATACTCAAGCAGCTCAGCTTGAATTATGAGAAAAACCTGCTGTTAAATTTTTTATACCGGTTCATCTAACCTCACCCGAACTTCATCTAAAATTACTTTACTTAATCTGTTATTAATAGATACAGACATATCAGATTTTTCTTTTTGCAGCATATCAAGACCCAAAAAATATCCAGATGATATTGGTAGTAAATCAACTAGGTGTAAGTTGGAATACATTTCTGATGCCACTGCATCCAGATTATTTATGCTTCCCATATCAATAAAAAAATTTCCATATAAATCCTGTAAAATTACTGCCCCAGCTTTATTTAAATAGCATTTAGCATTTTGGATATTTAAGCTGGTAATAGATTGTATTTGTTGAATAATTTCTGTAAAAGCTAAAACGGCATATTTTTCTGTAATATCCTGAGACAGTGTATATAGTAATTTTTCTATTGAGCGGGAAAGATAAACAGGTTTATCTGGAGAGTAGTGTCTGTACATGGATCCGGGTGTAGTGAGTGAGTGATGGGTATTATTACCATATGATACAGGAATGGTCCTTTTTAGTAATTTTAATACTCTGGGACTGTTCAGAAATTGCTCCAGCTCTTTTTTTCCTATATATCCTGGTCTTAGTATAGTTAAAAAGTCTTTATTTCTGCAGTCAATAATAGTTGATTCTATGCCCACACTGGTTGGGCCTCCGTCTATTATTCCATCTACTTTGTTGCCCAGATCACTCTGAACCATTTGTGCTGTAGTTGGGCTAATCTTGCCTGATGTATTTGCAGAGGGGGCAGAGACGGGCTTTTTTGTCTGTTTTATTAAATCTATTGCTACAGGGTGACCGGGTATTCTGCATACTACACTACTTTGCCCTGCAGTAGAATGTGACAGACTGCAGTTACCGTGCATATTTATTAAAAAACTTACAGGGCCTGGAGCAAAATAATCTATCAGCAGCTCTGTATGATCATGCATTTTTGGGATATATTCTTTTATATGATCTAAAGAATAAAAATGACATATTAAAGGATTGTCCATTGGTCTGTTTTTTGCTGTATATATTTTAAAAATAGCCTGTCTGTCTGTAGATACACCTCCCAGTCCATAAACTGTTTCTGTTGGAAATGCTACAATTCCCCCTGCCTGTAAAATCTCTGACGCTTTTTTAACTGTAATAAACATACTGCAGTTATAATTTAATATTTTCAGGTAAAATTTTTACTAGGCACTGTCAACACATACTCAAGTGAATAACAGACCTCCCACACTAAACACCACTTAACTCCGAGTTATATATTCCAGCTACAAGG
>CAYMEI010000012.1:0-7317 GCA_964389605.1 uncultured Candidatus Saccharibacteria bacterium
GGATACGCATCTGGAAATAATATAGGTATAGAATATGCATTAAGCAAAGAATGTGATTATATATGGATTTTAAATAATGATACTGTAGTTGACAAAGACTCCCTTGGGGAGCTTGTTAAAACCGCACAGGAATACAAGAATAACAACAAAAAAGTGGGCATGGTTGGAACAAAGGTATTGTATCATGATGACCCGTTTATATTCCAAGTGGCAGGAGGCTCAAAATATAATAAATTTACAGGTGTAACACAAAAAACAGGATACCTAGAAAAAGATACAGGTCAGTACAATAAATCACAATTGGATTTTCATCATGTATACGGGGCATCTGTTTTTATACCCAGAGAATTTATAAAAGAAGTTGGACTAATGAGTGAAGAATACTTTATGTACTATGAAGAGATAGACTGGGCAGAAAGAGCAACCAGAAAAGGTTTTGTTAATGGGTACAGCTACAAAAGTAAGGTCTGGCACAAAGAAAGTAAGACCATAGGAGGAACCAGATCAAAGCTTCACGATTATTGTTCAGTAAGAAACATTCTTTTTATAGCTAAAAAATTCCATCCACACACCTTACCATTCATGCTTTTTTATCAGATATATAAAACTATACTGCCCAAGATATTAAGAATGCAGTGGGGCAGGCTTAAAGTAGTTTTAATGGCTTTTAGAGATTTTCTGGCAAATAAAAAAGGGAAGATAGTACTCAGGTAGAAATTACCAAGTACTCACCTGCCAGATTAGACTAAAAATATACTTCCCACTTGAGTATTATCTAAGCCAGTTTGCTACTTCTTTTAATCATTAAAGGATGGTTATTCTGCACAACAGGAATTATATCCCCAACACTCCTTTCCATTAAGCTGGACTCTTTGGCCTGGCAGGCATACTTTTTGATCATTTGATCTGCAATATCCTGCAGCATCCATACAGATTCAGTACTGGTTGCCTCTCTGGTTTCATGTAGACTCGTTACAACTGGATTAGTCATTAAAATTATAGATCCCAGATGGGTAAAAAATCTGGCATCACTCGCCCCGGAAGATTTATTTGGCTTAGGTTTTGTCTTGGTAACAGATTCAATTATACGCATAAAATCTTTTGCAATGGGGTGCTTGGAAGGGGAGTGCATTACATCCCCGGCAGCAATCAGTTGAGCTTCTACCCCAAATTTACTTGCTTCTTTTAGTACATAATCTTCAAAACTCTTAATTGTAAATATCTCTGTCAGCCTTCCATCAAATAAAGCTTCGGCATAATCTGGTATTTTATTTGCCGCACTGCCACTGATAATTTTGTTAAAAGAAAATGTTGGCTTCCAGTCTTGTTCATCTTTGGGGGTTGGAAAAAGCTCATTCATATGCATGGCAAATCTTATAATTTTCATTAAGGCATTATCTCCAAGCCAAGGTCGGCTACCATGTGCAGACCTGCCTCCTGCTGTTACTTTAAAATGGGCCACACCTTTTTCTGTTTCCTGAAAATTAAAATTATGTCCCCCATCTGGAGCAAAAACAATCTCCGGCTCCTGATTGTTTTCCTGTAGTAGCCTTGCCACGGCTCCCCCTCCGTTAAATCCTCCAACCTCTTCATCACTTGTTAAGGCAAGCCAAAAATTATGTCCTTCTCCCCTCTTTTCAAGTTTTAAAAAAGAATAGATCATAACCAGATTCTGTAGTTTCATATCAGCAACACCTCTACCATAAATCCACCCGTCTTTTTCTGTCATTTTGTACTGCTCATCTTCCGCAGGGACAACATCAATATGCCCAAGCCCTAAAACCTTAGGCTTTTTAGAGTTTTCTGGTTTAATAATTAAAGATTTAAATCCACCAGATTCAACGGTTAAAAACTCAACACTCAGCCCTTTAAAAAAAGTCTTTATCCAGTCAAAACAATCTTCAAATATCTGGGTATAATTGCCGGTTTCGGTTTTAAAAGAGACAAACTTTTTTAAATCTTTTAAGAATTTCTTTTTTTCATCAGCGGACATATCTATAAATTATATGTTATTTTTGTGGGTTGTGAAGCATTATGACCTGTTAGTAAGATTTGAGCTTGAGCATTTTGGAAATTAATCATTTCATTGACTATTTCATGATTTGTTTTTCCAGCCAAATGTTCACGAATCACAACCTGGCCAACGGTGCCATACAGACCAGGGTTATCATAAGAAGCCAGAAGATCCTCCCATGTGTGAGCAGTAGGCTCAATAACAGCCTGAAGCCCCCTGACTGCCCCATCAATTATCCTTGCATCATAATCTGGGTGTCTTTCCCCGAAAGCTTCAAAAAGAGTTATCATATTTCTGACAAATCGCATAACTTCTTCATCATAAAGCTCGCCTCCCTCCATATTTGGAGTAGCAAGTCTTTCTTCAAACGCCCTTTGTCTGCCAAATACAGATTCTGGATTAAAGGACGGAACCATCGTCCTGATATAACCAAACACATCCATACCTTCCATAGAAGCCTGCAGTGCAATAGCCATTAGTGTGTTCTGAATATACAGAGCCACCTGAGTGGACTTGAAGTACGGACTCTGCTCGAGGGCAGTAAACTCATATGTACCCAGTGGTCCTTCGGTTGGCACACCATCAGTATCCAGACTTTGTCCACCAGAGTAGCATGTCCTCCATCTATCATACCCATGATCAGTAGAGCCAAACCTTTTCTTCACTCGCTCCTGGTTGTTTGCCACAGATGTTGAATCAGCAAAAAGCGCAAAATTTAATTTCATAAAACTAACAAGCTCCTCCAGAGAGTTTAACGGTTCCTTCGGATAACCATATGTACCCCAACACCCCTGCACTGCTGTTCTAAGGCTGGCAAGAGGCTTATTGTCAAAACTGATATAGCTATCCCCATAAACTGCACCAGAATAGGCAATCGGTTTTATAAATGGAGTAAAAACAGCAGTTAGGTTTGACAGTCCCCTGAGGTATTCAAAATCAAAACATCTTCTACCACTAATCTCTATATGGTCCATCCCAATGTGAATATGGTTTGCATTCGGACCTGTTACCCCTATTGCCTGATTTTCTTCAATTATTTTTAGTATATCAATTATACTAAAAGTAGGCATCTGTCTAGCAATCTCTGAGCCCATTTGATGCAAGGCAGTATTCGCAAGTCCATCTCCATCTTCTACACCCAAAGACATTGCATGAGCTTTGCTAGAAACATACAAACCGATGTCTCCATTTGACACAACCGTTGATTTAAACCAGTGTCCTGTTTCAGCTGGTAAAGTCATCCTGGGGGTAAACCCAACCAGCAACCATACCAGCCCATCTGGAATATTTCTATCAAAAACTTCGGGATTGTTTGCTCTCCAGCAAAGAGCGTTTGATACTTGATGTATATCTCCTACAACCCTAGCAAGTGATTCTTCAAGCATAAAAGGTTGAAGCTCCTTCCCTTCCCCGTTTAGAAAACTAAATGGGTGATGATCATAAACCGACATAATAACTCCCTCAATCTCTGAACCGTAAGTAGACTCTCCCCTCCAAAGCTTCCTCCTGTGTCTTTCTCTTAAACCCTGCACTTCTTTTTTGTTATACCCCTGTGTTAACCAGAATGAGACCTGGGTATGAGTAGCTTCGTCTCTGACTCCACCAGATGGAAATACTCTACCTTGATCGGCATCATAGTACGGAACCCCTGCCGATTCATCTGGGCGAGTAACAACTGCGCACAAACCCTCATAACCCCATAAACCTTGTTTTAGTTCAACCTCTGCAGGTTTAGGATCACATGCTCTTTTCATTGAAACTCCTGCTAATTTGAGTAGAGTAGAAGTTTCTTTATCTTTATCATGATCATGTTTAGCCATTTGAGACTGGACAGCTGGCTGACAAGGATAAGCAGTGTGATATGTACATTCACTTAATGTATGATTTACCTCTACCATATCTATTTCTTATTTATTTTTTAAACTTAAAACCCCCTGCTTTTGGCAGGGGGTTTGTTACTTTTTATTAATTTGTACCCTGTCCTTACTAAGTAATAATAAGGAGGATAACAAAAAACATAGCAAAAATACTTAAAGTAATTTCTGCTAAACTGTTTTTTATTTTCTCAGGGTACATTAAATTGAAATTCATCTATAATCTAACAATTTTTTAAAAAAGTCAAATTTTGGGAATACCTACACCTCTAGTAAAAACCTCTTTAACACCCCATAATATTCAATTAAACTGTTTTTGTCTACCCATTCAACATCACTGTGCAAACCATCCCCCTTTGGACCAAAGTTTACAGTTGGCACACCATTGGCAGAATAAAATCTTGCATCAGATCCAAAATGCTCCTTAAATAACTCTGGATCTTTCCCCAGTTCTTTTCTTGCAGACTCTTTTAATAACTTAACAAACTCGTTGTCTGGGCTGGTATTTAAACATGGTTCATCAAAGATAGCCTCTACTTGTGCTACAGGAAAATATTTTTTTAAGTTGTTAATTATATCCTGCGTATCTTCTGTATCAATTCTTCTTATATCCAGCGTTGCCACAGTTTCATCTGGAATTACATTTCTTGCGGTGCCTCCGTGTAGCATAGATAAATTATAAGAAGTCTTCCATTCTGGTTGAGTTAAAGAAGGGTTTTCTTCAAAAAACCTGTTTATATTTTTACACATTTCTATGTTAGAGCTTACTCCATCCCATGGTCTTGACCCGTGAGCATTTTTACCCTTCTGGGTAATCTGAACCCAAAGAACTCCTTTTTGCTTGTAGCATATTCTAAGATCTGTGGGCTCCCCTGAAATAACAAAATCTGCAAGCACACCAGATTCCAGCTGATATTTTGTTCCATTAAATCCGCCCACTTCTTCATCTATTACAATCTGGAGCGCTAACGGGTAATCTACTTTTCCTGCCAATTCTTTAAATGCCAGTATTTCAGCAATTGCCCCAGATTTCATATCATAAGCACCTCTGCCATAAATCTTCCCATTTTCATCTTTTGGAATAAACATCTCATCTTTTGCAGGAACAACATCCAGATGGGCGTTTAGCAGAACTTTAAACTTCTTGGGTCTCTTATCCAGATTGTAAACCAGTATGCTTTTTATACCATTGCTTTCAAACTGCTCAAACGCAAAACTAGGGAGCAGGTCTAAAGTAAAATCAAGGGTTTTTTCAAGCTCTTGTGGGTTGTCTTTTACAGATGGTATTGAGATTAATTTTTTTAAAAGATCAAACAGCTGTTCTTCCATTCAGTAAATTAGTAGGAGTTTTTGAGTGGAAGTTAAGATTAAAAGCTAACTAGCTGTTGATGCTGGTTGGGATCTTCCTGACACATCCATTGTTAATGCATTTAATACTTTTCTAAGCATCGCACATACCCAAACCTGATCGCCTGTATCAAGGTTTAATGTTGCCAATGTTGGGTGCTGTGCTGAAACATCTAGCTGCTCTTGACTGTGTACTTGTTGGCCTTCTTTTGTCCACTGCCCAACTCTTACAAGCCTGGGGTCAATGTTTGCTCCGTGTCCAGACCCTGTAACAAAGGCACGGACATAGTTAGCAAAATCTACTACAGGATCAGGGATACTGAACTCTCCATTTTCTAAAAATGTCTCATGAATAGTTAGTAATTCCATCTATTTTGATACCTTGGCAAATACACGCATAAAAGACCCTTCTTGTGTAGAAGCAGCCAGTACGGTTGCATTAGCATCTTTAGCTACACCAATAAAACTTTCTGAACTTACACCTTGCCCGGCATACTCTGTACTTGTAACAGTCCCCATCACATAAACAAATTTAATAGTTTGCTCTGGCGGTCCCGGATATTCAAACTCTTCAACCGTGTAAGAGTTAACCCCTATAAGATGCTCTTCTCCACCTTCTTCATCACTTGGGCCTGAAACTATAATATCCAGCACTCCATGTTCCGGGGTTAGGCATATTCCAAGATACATACCTCCACCAACCTGATTATTAAATCCTGCCCTAGATATTGGGTCTGTTAGCCCTGACAGCGATGCAAGTGCCTGCCGCGCCTGGTCCCTCCTTTCCTCTTCCTCTTCACTGAATACAAAATCACAAAGCCTTCGAGGATTCTTGATACGAGATATAACAGCAGATTCTCCATTTTTAAGCTGTATAGCATGGTCTGTTACTGCCCCCGGTAAGAGTGTTTTAATTAGTTAGACTATCTCCTCAGGTGAATTTAAAAGCTGAACGCCTTCCGCAGAAATTTCCTGTATTCCTTGTATAATAAAATCAGCTTCCTGTTTTTTTCAACCGAGCCGATGCCTGCTCTTGTGTTTCTAAGTATCCTGTTTCTTGCTCTTGTGGTCTTGGATCGCTCATAATAAAATTTTACACTTCATTATAGTTCACTCCATTTTTTGTCAATATGCTCAACAAAACTATCAATTTCCCCAACAGAACCCTCCATAAAAAGAGTTATATTCTCTGTATAAAGTTCTTCGAAGACTTTTAAAAATACTTCTCCATTTAAGTAATCAGGATTAATAAAAATCCTGGTTTTATTGCTGTTAAAGCTAATAAGCCCCATCTCTACAAGTCTCACAAATTCAAACTTTCCGGCAAAAGCATGCGCTCTTCTTCCTTCAACTGTTTTACTAAGTTCAATTACATCCAGTTTGTGAGCTAAAAAAGAGATTAAGCCTATTAAAAAATCATCTTTGCTTATTTTCCCATCAAACAATAACCGTGAGTACTCCACCAGAGAAAACAGATCTGCCTTTAATTCCTCTAACTTCATAAAGTGTTCCGTACTTCTCTCACCTTCTCTTGTAACTACATCCAAAGTATGCCCAACCTCGTGCAGAGCAACCATAAATACATATAACTTAAACAGGTAATCAAAATCACAGCTTATACCAGATTCTCTCAAAGATTCTTCTGCAATTTTCTCTGCAATGCTGGTTCTGTAGTTAAGCTTTAACGAATTTAAAAAGTGTAGTTTTTTAGAGCCATGCTTTTTCATAAATTCTGCATGTTCACTGCTATGAGGTCTTGCCCATGCATTTGCTTTCATTCTGGCCACTTCACCTCCCCATGAGTACATATTAGAAAATTCAATCTGCATTTTTTGATCATCCAGGTGCTTTTTAACCCCTGCAAAAAGATCTCTGTAGTTTTCAAACGACACATCAGGATCAAGAATCTCTACTGTAGCCGAGTAAAATCTTTTGGTAGAAAACATATCATCATGGTAAGACAAAAAAGGTCCAATATTAAACCGTATTGGCGATTCAGTTATTTTAATCCATGGAATATCCGATTCTACATATTCACCATCCAAAAGCCCTTCTGCCCTTACCTTTAGAGCATCTTTTAGA
>CAYMEI010000012.1:7327-15964 GCA_964389605.1 uncultured Candidatus Saccharibacteria bacterium
CAAACTGAGTTGTATTTGATGCTTCATGCATTAACAAAGCAATCTCTTTTAGCTGAGGCTCATAAAAATGATGATAAGCAACAGGATTAACTCCTTTTTCATCTTGTTTAATAACAGTGTATTTATCAAGAATATCTGCATTACTTTTTGCAAGCTCCTGCACCTGCTCTTTAGTTAGATTCTGCGGATAAACTGCTCCAGATTCAAGTTGAGATATAAACAGTTTATCTACCATCTGACAGACAGCGCTAAGAATACTCAGCACCTGTTTTTCTGACTCTGGCAAATGTTGTGTGTTGGTATCAAAGATTTTATAATTGCTCATGGTATTCTGTTTATTATACTATAAAATAATGAGATAGGAAAAAATTATAATCTACGGGCTATATGGCAAAAAAGGGTGTTGGGTAGCTAACCCAGTTCCACCCTTCCCCTTACCCGCATCTTTAGAATATCCTAAGTGGACATACTCAGCCTGTTATTCAGATAGTAGATGTAAGTAGAAAAATGCCACTACTCCCCTGCATTCACTAAGTCAATTTCATATTCACCAGAAAACTTATCGGAAAGGTCGATAAATATTATATTAATAAAGTCACTCCTTCCTATTGAGGTTTTACTAGATGAACTCTCAAACATCCCCCCAGATTCATATTCATGCGTTCCCTTCTCCCATGACCTCTTTCTGGACTCCACAAAATCTTTTACCTCGTCATTAACTACATTATGCACTATCTTTTTATCCTTTACCCACACAGAACCAAACTCTTCTGACTTATCCATAGAAAGAATATCCACCCTATCCAAAGACTCTGGAGTAACCAGTGATTCATTATCATCTGTGTTATCTGCATCTTCGTCATTGTTACTGTTATTGCCAAAAAATAAAAGATAAAACAATTGCACAGTGCCCCTGCTTTGTAATAAGTAAAAAATTAAACAAAATGCAGGGAGGTTTTACTTTATAAATTCTGTAGATGATCCGTGGAGTGTAAAATGATAAAAAAGTTAAAGAAATATCTGATAAGCACGGTGGTGATTTAATAATCAGGTCTGACCGGGAACATATGGGATAAAGTTCGTCTAAACAGCAATACAGAAAGTCTCCGATGGCTAAGTTTTTAGCTGAAAACTAAAATATTCACTCACTCTGCCCTTCTGTATCATTTTTCTTACGGGCACGCCTTCGCCGACTGACACTCCTGAACCGCCACCTCCTGAAATCTCCCGTAACTGGTGCATTATATTGCAGAATTGTATCTATCTGATTACGGGTATCATCGTCCATAGATTCAGGTGAAATATTTTTTAACTCCCGGATAACATCACTGGATAGCTTTCTTAATTGGGATATATATGCTAGACTTTTTATCAGTGTCGCCCTATCCGTCCCCTATATTGCAGACATTTGTTTTAATACCGCACTCAGAACATAACCAGATAAGCCTATTACACTTTGCTTCACTACTTGTTCCATCTTGGCGCATTTATCTAAACAGTCAATGATTTAATTATCTGTACACTCCCCTTGCAAGAAAAACCCGATTTATTTACACTTTCTGTACCGGCAAGCTCTGCCACCCCTGTTCCTGCTATACATACACTACTCACTTACCAAAGTATCTATTAATCTATTAATAATACGGCAGGCTGGCTATTTTACAAAATTTTAAAAAATTGATAAAAATTTAATGAATGCCCAAATAGCTCAGCTGGTAGAGCACACCCTTGGTAAGGGTGAGGTCATGGATTCGAGTTCCATTTTGGGCTCCATAAACTATTCTTTACAAAAATTCACAATTACATAGTTTTTAGCTGGAAGGAGAGGTGGCTGAGCGGTTGAAAGCGGCACACTGCTAATGTGTTAAGGAAGAAATTCCTTCGGGGGTTCGAATCCCCCCCTCTCCGCCAGCTGGAAAATGTCTTTGTTGACTCGCCCTCTGCGAGGGTTTGTCAGCCGATTTTAAGTGCAAATTGGAATTTTTAATCAAATGGACTTTTAATATTTTTTAGTTTTGGATTGGTTACCTATGTGTAGACTTGCGTGGTCCTAATATTTTGATGCCCCAGTAATTCTTGAACATAACGGACATCTGAACCATTTTCAAGTAAGTGTGTGGCAAAAGAATGACGCAATGAATGAAAAGTAGCGTCTTTTTTAACACCCGAACCTCTCAAAGCATTTTCAAAAACTTTTTGTGCTGTTCGTGTTGTCAACTTTCCACCTCGTTCACTCTCAAAAACAAGATCGTTTTTAGTTTTTCCTGCAACTAAATTTCTCAAACTATCAACCAAGCTTTCAGGCATTACACTTATTCGGTCTTTTTGACCTTTTGCTCGTTTAACATGTACAGTTAGTACTTCAAAATCTAAATCTTGTACTTTTAATCCAACGACTTCACTTACTCGTAGTCCTGCTCCATAGGCGAGTGACAACAAGAGCTTGTGCTTTGCATTTTTAGGAGATTCTAAAATCCTATTTATTTCGTTACGTGACAAAACAGTAGGCAACCTCTTTGGTTTTTTAGCAGATTGGATCTCGATTTTTTGATCGTTCTTAAGCACATTACGATAGTAAAACTTAATAGCATTTAAAAACAAATTTCTGCTTTGAGGTGAAATTCTCCTTTTCTCACAGTGTAGCAAAAAATTACGAATATTCTCCTGATCAAGTTTTGTAAAATCGCTACCCTTAAATGAAAAGTATTCCCGCAGACAATAAAGGTAACTTTTTAAAGTTCTGGGACTATAGTTTTTGATCTTTAGCTCTCGCTCTGTTTTATGAAGCTCTGATTGCATAATTACTTGAAAAATATTAAGATTAAGGTAGTTTTTATGCGGTTTAAAGCTATCATAGTTTCGTATAATATACAACTTTAGTTCTAAATTATGAAAATAAGTCGCATAATAACGAGTTATACGCAATTCAAAAAATATTTTTCTTTTAATAAGGATTTTTGACAGGCTTTTTAAAAAGGGGAATAAATTTGTTTTTTATTTATCAGAAAAGGGTGTTAAGGTGTTTTCTCCGCTCCGCTACGAAAACGATTTATTTATAAATTTATAATTTTGATAATCTAAAATATATCCACTAAACATAAAATCTCTAAGGTCTCAAATTATGTGAACGGTATTAAAAAGTATTTTCAAGAAAGAGAATACTTTGATTTGGAAATAATTAACTTTCCTGATTCAGGATTGCATGATGGATTAATTACAGAAAGACTTAACAAAGCATTAAATGAAAATATCGATTATTCGAAAGATTATATCCTAGGATATCCGGGTACTATTCCATTAAAAAAGGCATTAGATACACTAATTAAATTGATGCCAAATAATGCAAATAATATTGGCACACATACACGAATGGAGTCAGAGGCTGGTTTTAAAGGCACGCAGAATTTGGAAAGAGAAGCAATCGCAATGATGGGAAGCTTGTTTGGTGCAGATAATCAGGAGAATAAGGTTGACGGGTATATTACAAGTGGAGGCACTGAGGGTAATATTACCAGTCTTTGGATATTAAGAAATTATTTTAAATATAATAAAAATCAGGTTCCTGTAGTTTTGAAAAGCCCATTAACCCATTATTCTATTCAAAAGGCTCTTAATATTTTGAATCTTGATAAAGAGGTCACTTTGAAGTGTAATGAGGATTTTGAAATTGATATTAAGGATCTTGAGTCAAAAATTCGAGATTGTGTAGAAAATGGTAGTAAGGTATTCATCTTAATAGCAACAATTGGTTATACAGTGTCTGGATCCGTTGATTGCATTGATGAGATAAATGATTTAGTGAATCAATTAAATACTGAACTAAATATCGAAATAAAAATACATATTGATGCAGCTCATGGAGGGTTCATATATCCATTTATTGCTGAACAAAATTTTGGTTTTAACTTCAACAATGTATATACAATATCAGTTGATGCGCATAAATTAGGACTACTTCCTTATTCATGTGGTGTTTTTTTATGTAGGAAAAATCTTCAAAGATACATTGAAACTGATGTTGATTATATTAAAAGTCATTATGATGATACTTTAATAGGTTCCCGAAGTGGTGCAATGGCTGCCGCTCTATGGTCAGCAATAATGTCATTAGGTAAGCAAGGGTATCGAGAAATTCATGAAAAAAGTATAAGAATGAAAGATTACTTTATTCGTGAACTTAATAATAACGGTATTCCTTTTTGGTATTACTCAAACGAATTTATGAATATTATATGTATTGAATTCCTAAGTATAAAAGATAATCGTCTAAGCAAAGAAGTTGAACAAAAATATGGACTAAATCCTACTAGTGTTCCTTGTAATGATAAAACAAGAAATTTATATAAAATTGTATTTATGCCTCATGTAAATAAGAGAATTATTAGCCAATTTATTTATGACATTTTACAAGAAAGTAAATAACATGGAGAGCACTGAAAACCGATTATTACCATATTTTGCAATTTTGAAAAATAAATTAATCGTTTTTATTGTGTTTGAACTTCGGAAAGAGAACTTATTTATTGGATTCCCAAAGCTTTTGCCTGCCGTAGAAGAATCAAATATTAAAATTGATGGGAATAATTATACAAGATATAGGGGCTATGATGTTTGGTTCAGGGATTCATTTCTAGAATTAGATAAGTATATAAGGCATGTTCCCGCATTTGGGGAGAAACTATATTGTTTTCCATCAGAAGAAATTGAGAGGATCATACATCCCCTAGATTATTTTGAGTTGCAAAGTAAATACTCTAATGATATTGATTATCTAGTTGACATTTTGTCTAAGAGGTGCAATGTCCCAAGAGAAGCTATTGGTGTTGAAGGATCACAATTGCTTGGATATGCTAGACCAGAGTCTGATATTGATATATTAATTTATGGATTTGAGAATGGGAAAAAGTTGAAAGAACATTTTATTGATGTTCTAAGTTCTTATGGGGTCAAGGGATATGATGCTTCTCAATATAAGTCTATAATTGAAAATAGGAAAGCAATAGGATATGGAGATACCGACGAAGCTATATTGAAGCAAGAGCTGAGAAGGTTTTATGGTTTTATTGGAAACAAACGCTTCAGCATTGTTAACGTTTTGGGGGATGAAAGCTTCAATGAGTATATAAACTTAGATCGTGAGCTAGAATTCAAGCAAGTTGTAAATTCTAATTTTAAAATAATCGATGATAAATTTAGTTTTATGACCCCAAGCAAATATCAACTTGTTAATTCTAAAGGAGAAAACTATACACTTGAAATAATAAGCCATTATGGAACTAATCAGGCTAAGAGAGGAGAAAGTTTTTATATACAAGGCAAGCAATATGATGAAATTAATACAGGCAAGAAAGTAATAATACTTTCTTTTTGGAGTGGTATCGAAGAGAAATTTAATATACAAATATCAAATAGTAAAAATGGATAAAAAAACAAAAGAATACTTTACAAATAATCTAAAAAGAATAATTAATGGACAAAATCTTGATAGATCGGAGACAAAAAAATGTTTAATACATCTTCTTGATCATGACTTGGGTGTTGCCAATAATGTCTGTTTTGGAGCATTTTTTGCTGCATTACAGACAAAAGAGCCAACAGTCGATGAAGTTGTCGGTCTAATGAATGCGGTAATCGAATATGACAGAATACCTGTTGATATAGAAAGAAATTTTCAAACACCATTGTGTGGGATTATCGGAAGTGGCAAGGATGACCTGAAAACTTTTAATGTTAGTTCTATTTCCGCGATAATTGCTGCAGCAGCAGGTGTAAAAGTTATCAAAAATGGTTCTCGTGCCGAGGCAAGTGTTGCCGGCACAACTGATGTTTTTGAAGCACTTGGTGCCAATGTGCTCATCCGAGATCAAAGTGTTCTTAATAAGTCGATAAGTAGCATAAGCTTTGCATTTTGTGATGCTGAACCTTATTTTCCTAAAATGGTAAAAGAGTATTTAGGAAAGTTTTACTTTGTGCACCCCCTAAGCTACATTCTTCCAGTTGCAAGTGGTGTTCAGTTCGACAGGGTTGTTTTTGGCCTTGCGAAGGATGAAACTGAGCTTACAGCAGAGCTATTACTAAAGCTTGGGTATGACAATTCTTTGGTCGTTGCTGGTCATGACAGTTCTGGTCAGAATTTTGATGAAATTTCAAATATAGGCCCAACTAAGATAACGGAAATAAAAAATGGCAAAATATCTACCTACTTCATATCTCCTGAGGATTTAGGGATCGCAACTGCTCATTATGAGGATATCAAGGAGGGTCAGAGTGTGCAGGAAAATACAAAAATTTTTAGGGATGTTATTTCTGGTGCTGACAGATCTCCCAAAAGAGATATAGTTCTAATGAATGCAGGAGCATTAATTTATATATCAGGATCGGCTAGTTCAATTCAAGAGGGTATTAAATTGGCAGGAAGGACTATAGACTCAGGTAAAGCTGAAAAAGTATTAGATAGTTTCGTTCAGATTTTTAAATAATATTAATAAAAATCATATGAAAAAAAGATTAGTTTCTGGAATTAAACCAACAGGTAATATCCATATCGGTAATTATTTTGGAGCTATGAAACAGTTTCTTGAGCTTCAAGATAAGTACGAGAGTTACATTTTTATTGCTGATTTGCATGCTCTCAATCAGATTCAAGACCCGAAGATACTATCAAAAAATATTTTAGATATTGCTAACGCTTATATTGCAATTGGGCTTGATACAAATAAAATAACTATATTTAGACAATCTGACATTCCATATGTTACTGAATTATGTTGGATTTTTAATTCGATTACACCAATGTCGATGTTAAAAAGAGCACATGCCTATAAAGATGCAATGTCTAAAAACGTTAATATAAATTTAGGTTTATTTGACTACCCTGTTCTCATGGCCGCAGATATACTACTTTATGGAGCGGATTTAGTACCAGTAGGGCAGGATCAAAAACAACACCTTGAAATTACTCAAGAAATTGCACGTTTATTTAATAATATATATGGTGAGACTTTCTCAACCCCTAGTGAATATATTAACGAAGAAGTGTCTGTTGTTAAAGGCCTTGATGGCCGCAAGATGAGCAAGAGTTACAAAAACACTATCGGGCTTTTCGATGAGGAGAAGACTGTTAGGAAAAAAGTTATGTCAATAGTTACTGACTCGAAAGCTCCGAATGAACCTAAAGATCCAGAAAGCTGTAATATATTTAGCTTTCACAAGCTATTTAGTTTAAAGCAATTAGAAGATTTAAGAGAGAGGTATATCTCTGGAAGTATCTCCTATAAAGAATCAAAAGAAATACTTCATGAAAATATAAATTCTTTCCTTAATCCCATTAGAATGAGAAAAGCGGAACTAGATTCAAATCCAGACTATGTTATGGGTATATTGAAAGAAGGTCAAATTAAGGCTGAACAAACAGCATTTCCACTTATTAGTAAGGTGAGGAAAAAGACTGGGTTAAAGGTTTTCTAAACTAATATGCAAATTGATACTTTTACAGCTACCACCATAGATAATATTATTGCCCCTGAAGATAATACTTTTTTTGTAAATAATTCCTCTAGTACATTGTTACAATTTAGGGAAAAAATACGACAAAAGTATGATGCTATATTAGTCGGTGCAAACACAATTAAAAAAGACAATCCAACATTATTAAACAAGAGAAACTTTAATTATAGAGTGATCATAGATCTCTGCCAAAGTTTTACTTTTGAAGAAAAAATATTCCTTGTCTCTCCCGAAAGAACAATTCTTCTTACTCCAATTAAATTCAAACATACAGAATACACTAAGAACCTATTTTTAAAAGGAGTAAATGTGATCTTTTTTGATAATTCAAAAGGACTGGAAAATGCGATTGTTGATCTTAAAAAATATAATATAAGTAATTTACTGGTAGAGGGAGGGGGGCGTACCATTAATTGTTTCTTAAATGCTGGACTAATAAATTCTATACAAATTGTACTTTTCCCTAATGTTGAAATTAAAGGAACAAGACTTTTTGACTCATTAAATTTTAAGCATCGTCTCTCAGTTAGCCAGATTAAAGTTATTGATGATTCCTATATCTTTATAGAGTATCTCATTAAAAATAAGAATCCAAAAAGCATTAATTGTTTAGTTAATAATAAGGGTAATGATAAAGTTATACTTTAATCTTTCCTTGAGCTAATTTCTCGTAGATTGTTGTGTAAGTAGCATACGCGAATATCTCTTCACAAAAGTCATAATGTAAGCGTACTGAGGTACCATCTAGTATTTCCAGCTAAATACAGAAGATCGGTATTTGACTCAAATTATTGGAACAGAATAAGGAGTTTTGGATTTGGGGCATTCACCCCTAACCCCTCTGCCCAAAATCCAAAACAAAAAACAAATTTATGATTTTTGAATAAAAAGCCTGTCAAAATGAAATTGAATGAAAAATATTTTTTGAACTTCTCGCTATCGCTCGACTACGCTGCACTCTCACTCCGCTATCGCTCCGTTCGGCTCGCCTAACACAGTATATGCGGTTCGCTCGTTGCACTTCGCTCTCCCATATTTTGCTCCGTTTCACTACGCAAAACATCGCATATACTGAAACGTTAGACGAAATATTTTTCAGGAGGTGGAAATGATACAAAAAGTCATCGCTGG
>CAYMEI010000013.1:0-15443 GCA_964389605.1 uncultured Candidatus Saccharibacteria bacterium
GTGCAGAGCAGTTCTGTGCGTGCTTTAGCCGCACTAATGAAGTGCGAGCCGCCTGTTAAGATTATGGGAAGGGTGACACCACCAGATGACAGGATGGATAAAACAGTGCTGAGCGGATACGCATGTTTGTATCTGCAATAATACTCTAAGGCTGAGCGGGTACGGGTCCGCCCCTGCAATAATAATACAACTGGATATTAAGGGTAGGAGAACCCTGTCTCGACAGTAGTTCTGTTGGGTACTAAATAGTTCTAGCCTGAAGATGTAGGTAAGGGTATGGTAGAATCACAGGGGAGTAATATGCTCCAGTTGTTCAGAAGGAAACCGCACTGATGTCATCGATAGAGCCCGATAGAGTATTTGATAAAAATATCACACAATGTAAAAATACGAATGGATGATTAAAAACCTGAAGGAGATATTTAGCAGGATTTTTCTAATGCCTGTTGTTATTGTCAGGTTCGTTAAATTATCTTTTTCTTCCCCCTTGTAGGGGGATTTTTTATTTGCAAAATACTCATATTTACACTAAAAGCTAATTGTACGAACTCTTTTTAACTTTCAAAATTTCAAAAATTAAAAAACTGAAATGATTCACTATCAAGATTTAATACCAGAAAAAGCAGAAGAACTGAAAAAAGCTGCCAACTTAAAATTTAACAAAAAAGCAGTTGAGGCAATAGATAAAATTGTTCAGCTGGATGATACTAGAAAGAAAACCCTTACAGATCTAAATGATCTGCAAGCCCAAAGAAACAAAGGGTCGGATAAAAACAAAAAGCCAACCCCGGAAGAAATAGCAGGGCTAAAAACTTTAAAAGAAAAAATACAGATTTTAGAAAATCAGCTAAGGAGTATAGAACAGGAGCTTGAAGACCTGCTCTGGTATTTGCCACAAATTCCACACCCATCAACCCCAACTGGAGAATCGGAGGATGATTTTAAGGTAGTCTATGAGCATGGAAGCACAGATGATTTAAGAAAAAGACTGGGCAAAGAACCCATGCTGGCAGAAGAATTACTTAAAAAGCACAACCTGGTTGATTATGAGAGGGGTGCAAAAGTACATGGGTTTAGAGGGTACTACCTAAAAAATGAACTGGCAATCCTGGAAAGGGCGCTTTTGCACTATGTGTTTTTAAAAATGTTTAAAAAAGGCTTTACAGCCATTCAGGTCCCAACTCTTGCCCGCGAAAGATACATGTACGGTACAGGTTACCTTCCTTTTGCTTCGGATAATACATTTAAAATTAACAAAACAGAAGAAGATCAGGATAAACCTTCTATGTACCTTGTAGGGTCAAGCGAAGTTACACTGGTAGCACAATTTACTGATGAAGTTCTGGATGTAACAAAACCTTTAAAAATTACAGGTAATTCAAGTTGTTTTAGAAGTGAGGTTGGAAGTTATGGAAAACAGGCCAAGGGAATTTACAGGGTCCATGAGTTTCAGAAAGTAGAACAGGTGATTATCTGTGAAAATAACTATGAAGTCTCAGATGCACTACACCAAGAGATTATAAACAATACTCACGAAATCTGGAAAGAGCTGGGAGTGCCTTACAGAGTGATCCAGAATTCAAGCTCGGACATGGGTCTTGGAAAATACAAAATGTTTGATTTTGAAGCCTATTCAATAACCCCAGAAAAAGACTGGTGTGAAATGGGGTCAGCAAGTAATCTAGGAGACTGGCAGGCAAGAAGATTGAACATTAAGTATGTTGATGAAGCAGGAGAGAAGAAATTTGTCCACAGTCTAAATAATACTGCTATTGCAACTCCAAGGTGTTTTATTCCTATACTAGAGCACTACCAGAACGCCGATGGAACAATAACAATTCCAGAAGTTTTAAGACCATTTTGTGGATTTGATAAGATTGGGTGACAGTATTACTCACAAGGCTTAGAATAACAGAATAACAAAAAAGCAGGATTTATCCTGCTTTTTTAAAAGAGTAATATGAGCTATATTAATTAAGCTATTTTTATATCCACATTGACTCCGCTTGCAACTTCAAGTTTTTGTAGTGCAGATAAAACCTGCTGATCTGGATCAAGCACATCCACCAGTCTTCTATGTAGTGTCATATCAAATTTATCAAAATGATTTTTGTATACAAAAGGACTTCTTAGTGTGTCAAAAGTCTTTCTTAGTGTGGGCAAGGGAATTGGTCCTACAACCTTTGACCCAGACCTTGAAACAGTTCTGATTATCTCCTTAACTGCTTTATCAAGAATAAAGTGATCAAAAGCAGATAGCTTTATCCTAAGCCTAGATTTATAATCTTTTTTTGCAGAGGTGGTAGTCTTTTTTGTAGATTCAGCCATTTTTACTTAATAATTTCAGTTACAACTCCTGCTCCAACAGTTCTTGACCCTTCTCTGATGGCAAACTTTGAACCTTTTTCCAAGGCTATTGTAGTAATTAATTCTACCTCCATATTTTCAACTGTATCCCCGGGAATAACCTGCTCCATGCCAGATGGTAAAGTAACAGTTCCAGTTACATCTGTTGTTCTGATGTAGAATTGTGGCTTGTATCCACTAAAGAATGGAGTGTGTCTTCCACCCTCTTCTTTTTTAAGAACATAGACCTGTGCTTTAAACTTACTGTGTGGAGTAATTGAACTTGGTTTTGCAAGTACTTGACCTCTTTCTACTTGAGTTTTGTCTATTCCTCTTAAAAGAACACCTGCATTATCACCTGCAATTCCCTCATTAAGGGTTTTCTGGAACATTTCTATTCCTGTAACAGTTGTTTTCTGTGTATCTCTTATACCAATGATCTCAATAGTATCTCCTACCTTAACAGCTCCTCTTTCTATTCTGCCTGTAACAACTGTACCTCTACCCTGGATAGAGAATATATCCTCTATGGGCATTAAGAATTCTTTGTCTGCCTGTCTTTCCGGCTCTTTTACATAGCTGTCTAAAGCCTCCAGCAGATCCACTATTGGTTTTGTTTTTTCTGCATTGTCCAAGTTTTCCAGGGCTTCCAGAGCTGATCCTGCAACAAAAGGAATTTCATCTGCCGGGAATTCATATTTTTTAAGCAAGTCTTTCACATCTTCTTTGACAAGCTCCAAAAGCTCTTCGTCTCCTCCGAGCATATCAACTTTATTTAAGAAGACTACAACCTGTGGAACCTCCACCTGTCTTGCCAGAAGAATGTGTTCTCTTGTTTGTGGCATTGGTCCATCTGGAGCTGAAACAACCAGTATTGCTGCATCCATTTGAGCGGCACCGGTTATCATATTCTTTATGTAGTCGGCGTGACCTGGACAGTCAACATGAGCATAGTGTCTATTTGCTGTCTCGTACTCAACATGCCTTACATTAATTGTAATTCCCCTCTGTCTTTCCTCTGGGGCATTATCAATTTGATCGTAAGCCATAGCAATATTTGTTCCACCATATGTTTTTGCTGCAACTGTTGTTATAGCCGCTGTTAAAGTTGTTTTACCGTGGTCAACATGACCTATCGTACCAACATTCAGGTGTGGTTTTGTTCTTTCGTAAGCTGCTTTTGCCATATCTATTAGGAAGCTAAAATTTATTTTTTTTAATGCAAGACTAACTAATATGATCTGCTATATCCAAAATCTGCCAGACCATAAATCAACATGACCACGAATTACACTGCAGAAGTTAGATACCTGAAGATTACTACCATCACAGAGCAGGCAGGCTATATAACTTTATAAACCCTGTAGTTTCCCACTTTTTCTAAAAGCTCAAAATCCAGATCAAAAAAATAACTTATAATGTACCCCTTGAATCCTTTCTTTTTTAAAAAATCACTAAACTTTTTTGTAGTATCCTTAAAGCCAAAAATATAAATCATATCATATTTTGCAGGATTAATTAAATAAAGATCTCTAAAACTTACTTTGTATCCAAAAATCAAAGATTTTATTTTGGAAATTACATACAAAACAGGGTTAAGCTCAACTCCAGAAACTTGTGCAGTATCAAAACTTCTTTTAACCAAGGTTAAAATCCTTCCTGTTCCACACCCTAAATCTATAAATTTAAATTTCTGTTTTCCGCTATCTTTTAGTGCTACATTAATAGAATCAACAAGCCCCTGGTAATTTACCTTTAATGTAGGTAGAAATGGTGCAAAACCCTTTGTTGTATATAGAAGCACTAAAGCCAGAACAAATACAACCAGAATTATAAATAAATCCCACATCTATAAAAATGCTACAAAAAAAGCTAAAAATACACACATCATCTGTGCTATCCAGAATCTTTGTGTAATCTTGGTTTCTGGCCAGCCCTTATTATTTTCATCTAGGTGTGCAGGCCAGCCCCCAGCCTCTAAATGATGATGAAATGGGGCAATTTTGAATACCCTTTTTTTAAATAACTTGTAGCTGAATATCTGAATAAAAGAACTTGTAACTTCCAGAATGCTTGGCAGAGTCATTATAAAAAATGGCAGTAAATTATTAGAAAGGAGAGCCAGTAAAACAGAAATTATACCAAGTGCAGTTGAGCCAATATCGCCCATAAATACACGGGCAGGATGCACATTAAAGTATAAAAAAGGAACCAGACATCCTATCATAACAGCAAAATATTCTGCAAACTCATACCTCCCCTGCATAAGAGTCAAAAACATCATACCTGTAAAAATCCAGATAGCCTGTCCTGCCATTAATCCATCCAGTCCGTCATTAATATTAAAAGCATTAATGTAAGAAACCAGAATAAATGCAAAGATTGGAATAAATAAAAAATTATATGATTCCAGTAAATCTTCTAAAACCGGGAACCCGGAAAAAATAGTTTCAACGGGAAAATGATCTGTAACAAAAAACCCTATCCCAAAAGCAACTACCCACTGATAAATAAACTTACCTTTTCTAAGCAGGCTGTCGGATTTAAAATCAAACTTGATATTTAAAAGCTTTTTAAAATCATCTGTAAACCCAAGAAGCCCAATTAATACAGTAGAAATAGACAGAATAAGAGTTAAGTCATTTATACCGGAAATTAATAATACAGAGACCGGAAACACCAGAAACCATAAAATACCACCACCCTGAGGTGTTCCTGTTTTTTTGCCATGTATATCTATAAAAAGCTGATTTGTCTGTCCATCAGAATTAACCAGCTGGTGCGAAGCCTGAATTTTAAGCCTGTATAAAAAATTAATTAAAAAAGGCATAATTACTGCTGATGCAACAGCAACCAGCAAAAGCACCAGAAAAACTTCTCTAACAATTTCCATTTCTTTGTGTGTTATGTGTTTTTAATAAAATTATAAACCTATCAAGCAAAGGCATTGAATTACTCATTCAGAAACTAAAAAAAACATACTTTTAGGCAATCACAAAATCATAAATTGAATAGAGTGATGCAAAAAACCAGTATAAAGCCATGAGAAAGTTATCTGAGCTTAAAAATATAGGTAAAACAGTAGAAAAAAAGTTGAACAGTGTAGGGATTTTTACAGAATCAGATTTACAAAAGCTGGGATCTGTTAAGGTTTATAAATTATTAAAAGCTAATGAGCCAGGCAAAACTCTTCCTGCGTGTTATTATTTATATTCAATAGAGGGAGCAATAACTGATACACACTGGAATAATTTACCAGAAGAAGTTAAAAGCGAGTTAAAAAATGCTGTAAAAAATATTTATTAATTATTTAAGAATAGTTCTGGCTTAAAAGATGTATAGGGGCAAGTGTTCTGAAAAGGAATTTGCTCAACCCTTAAGCATACAAAGAGGCAATTTCAAAAGTTACTGGTGATCTAGATTACTTCCATTTTTACCCATGACAAATATATGAATGATTCGGCTTTTCAGAGTATTATCTGTCTTTATTCTTCCTGCATATAGTGCATTCAAAAACGGCTGAGCTGTCCTGGTGATTCTTATGCCAGCCGCTTCGTCATAAAATAAGTTCCAGTTTTCCTCTACTATACCATTAATAGCTCCACCACTTTTATTAAAGGCTTCAGAAACCTTTTTACCTTGCTTATCCATTTTTTCTAACTCTTCTGATACTGATTCTCCACAGATATCTAGTAAAGACTGCCTTATTTCTGAATTTTCATATAATACCCGCCACATAACCCTGAGCCTAAAATATTCTGCGTCTAAAGACTCTTCACAAACAAGTGCATCATATATCTTAGGGTATGTTGCCTGAACATGATCTAGTTTTTGTGTGCAAAGATTCCACAATGACTCAATAGACTCTCTCTGCTTTTCTGGCATTCCAGACAAATCTCCCTTTTCAACTCCTGCAATAATTTCATCCAGCCTTAGTTTTCTTATAGTTTCTCCCAGCTTGCTTTCAACCGTGCTTTGAAGACCTGGAAAATGATTGTTTATTATTTCAATTAAATTTTCACCTCCAACCACAGATTCTTTTAGTAGTCCTAATAGTTGCTCAAGTGTTTGTGTGTCGGAACCGTCACTTCCAAGTGCTGTAGTTATGTTTTTAACTGTCCTTTCAACCTTTCTTGCAAGATTGTTTTTATCTACACTGCTGGGTATTACATGCCCTGCTGGCGTAAGTTCCTAGGCCAGAATTACCAGTGCCATAGTTTCTGTAATTTTTAATGAGCTTCCGCCTTTGGTTCGTACAAACAATACACCGTTTTCTCCAATATAAAAAGGTTCCTGCTTAAATTGCAATACCTGCTTGAGCTCATCTTTATCCACTTCTTGCCCCGTAGCATACTCAAGTAATATGCCAGAAAAGTTGGAATCACCAAGTAATACTTCAAAAAACTGATTAATTCCTTCTGGGGTGCTTAAGTCTACTGAGGGTAAGCCAAGAACAATTTTCATCTCGCGAATGACACGATCAAAGTAAGTATTCCCTTTATATCTGTTCAAATGGTTGTAGAGTTGTCTTGCCTTACTGGCATCTTTTATAGCAAATAAGCATAAAATTACATCTGCTCTTTTGGTGGTAATATTTTTTCTAAAAATCTCCCCTCCTCTTTTAACTACTAATACTTCAGGCAGAACTTCTCTTTTCCATTCATCAGGTAATATTTCGGGTATATTCTCTTCTGTGTCTACTGCTTCTACAGGTTGAGGTGAAGATACTTCTTGCTCTGGTTGTATGATATATGGAATATCTCTAGCTATGTCTGGATCAAGTGCCGATCTTAATTGTTCTTCTGTTAAATTGGAGTGTTCAAAAAGTAACCTGAATACTTCTTCTATAGGGTCTGGCTTCCTTAGACCTAGTTGTTTTTTCAGAGTAGACACTACTACATTTACATAGCCAGACTTAGGGCTGTTGTTTTGATATACTTCACAGTATGCTTTATCAGCTTCAGTGGTTTTTCTGAATATATACAACAGCAAAAGAGAAATTTCCCTCTTTGGGGTCATATTTATGTTTTTACCTGTATCAGTAAATTCTAATTGTAATAGCACCTAGGTTAAAGTTATCCCCAAGTGATTTCTTTAATATCTCAACATCCCCACCATCAGTGTCTTGATCAGTCTCTGATGCAACACCTAGCTGGTCTGCTGTGTCTGCCTGTTTTGTACCCCTCGTTGCTCCAGTAACCAATTCATTTGATGCACTGGGTGATGATTCCAGTAAAAAAAGCAGTACTACAAATTCAGCAAAGCAGATTTTTTGGCGGCTGTTAAACAGTATAAAGAGATTATTTATGTGTGGATATTGATCATCTACAGATATTCCAGAAAATAGCTCCTATAGTTCAATTGGTGTCATTGAGACTGATGGAGGAATATCAGCTACATGTAAAAGATGTTCTACTTCTGCAAGTATATCAGAATAATGCATACCTAAACCCACAATGCTCATGCCTAAATCCTCAGCCTGCCTAAGTCTACCTAGTACATCTACACCTGTGCCTTCTTCCTGCTCTTTCTTCACAGCACCTGCCAGAGTTTCATCGTACTCAAAAACTCCACTAAAAGCAGGATATATTACCTACAAAAGAACTACCAGTTGTCTGAATCTGGGGCTGTATGCCATCATCAGTCTTTTAACTGCATCAGGATCGTGTAACTGTTCCGGCTGTTGCCTTGTGCTTCCTGTTTCTGCATCCAAAAGTGACTTCGCATAATTCACCACAGACAAAATATCTCCGGATTCCCCTCCATTTCCTCTTAAATTTAATTAAACCATAATACACCAAAAAGTACAATTTTTTTGAAAAAATTCAATAGTCCAGTTATCTGCAGAATATTTGGCTACTTTCTGTGTCTTGCCTCATAAAGCAGCCTAGATATAAATTCATTTCTACTCATCTTTCCGATTTCTTTGTTAAAATATCTCACATCAAACAAACCACTGGATACTTCTTTTTCCCCACAGACCAATATGTATGGCACTTTCATCTCTATTGCAGATTTTATTTTAGACTGCAATCGTTCTGAGCTTAAATCTGTTGAAATTCGCAAGTCAAAACCAGATTCATCCCCCTTCTGCTTAATTTTCTGCACTGATTTTTCCCAGTTTGTGTTTTTTGTGAATTCCTCAATGTCCGGGTATGGCAAATATATAAATTATAGCCAGACATGATCTGGGATAGACCCAAGAGATGATCCACAAAGAAAGAAGTGTAGAGAACACGGAGAGCCTGAAGATAATGAGTAGCTACTCCAGATAATCAATATAAACAGGCGTACCTGCCAGATCAAAAGTCTTGTAAGCCAGATTTTTGAAAAATCTCTCAAACTCTTTTCCAAACTTTGCCTTGTTGTTTACCTTAACTTCAAAACACGGTGGATTGTTAAATTTTTGCCTGATAGAGTAAATTTTTCCTCCATGCTTTGCAGGATACCTTTTCCCCGAAATAGTTGTTGTCAAATCTTTAAGTTGCTGGTCTGTAAAAGTAGTTGCTCTTCTTTCTTTAACCAGTTTTATTTCATCAAAAATTCTGTTTACAGATTTTCCTGTCTTTGCAGAACCATAAATAGTCTTAACCCAGAAAAATTCTTTTAACTCTTCTTTTAAAAACTCTCTAATGTTTTCTGAATACTGTTCTTTAAGCTCGTCTACCTTGTCCCACTTATTAAAAAACACTATTGCACCTTTTCCAAATCTGGCGGTGTAGTGAAGCAGATTCAAGTCCTGCTTTGGAATTTCCCGTTCCAGAGAATCTACAACAAGTATTATAATATCAACCAGTTCAACAATTTTATATGCCCTTCTAAGTGCATAAAACTCAACATCTCTTGCCTTGTTTTCGTGTCTTCTTATTCCCGCAGTATCCCATATTTTAACCTTTAAATCATCAATTTCCATCTCAGACCATATGGGATCGCGAGTGGTGCCCGGAGTATCCGAAACTATGGATTGATGAGTTTTGGACAACTGATTGAAAAGTGTAGATTTGCCTGCATTGGGTCTGCCAAGCATGGCTATTTTAACCTGATCTTCTTCTTCTATCAGATTTTCTCTTGCCTCGCTAAACTCACCTTTTAAATTTTCTACTACCAGATCAAGCAATTCACCTGTGTTAATACCATGCATACTGGAAATAAAAAGTGGCTCACCAAATCCCAGACTCAGGTATTCATATGATTCTTTTTTAAATTTTATTAAATCATCATCAACTTTGTTGGCAACAAACAGAATTTTCTTTTTTGACTTTAAAAGCCTTTTCGCAACGGTCTCATCAATCTGCGTCAATCCTTTTCTTGCATCAACCAGAAAAATAATCAGATCAGCCTCTTCAATTGCAAAATCTACCTCCCTTTGAATAGAATTATCCAATGAGCTATTATCGGCACCTTTGGACAAAATTTCAATCCCTCCGGTATCAACTAAATTAAATACAAAACCGCCCCATTCGGCCTCTCTTATTATTCTGTCTCTTGTTGTTCCTGCAATATCCGATACTATAGCTACCCTCTCATCAATTATTCTATTAAATAATGAGCTTTTTCCTACATTTGGCTTTCCAACTATGGCAACTAGGGGGAGCATATTATTTTCATTATCAGCTTAAAACAAAAACTGATAATTTAAATGGGTTTACCCTCTTCGTCTAATCCCAACTTGTCTCTTAGTCGTTCGCTCATCATTTTAGGAGTCCAGATGGGATCAAAAACAACATCAATGCTGACCAGCTTGTCGAGTTCATTTAATGCATTTTTTATGTCCATAATAATAAGATCTGCAAAAGGACACAGAGGGGTTGTTAAAGACATGGTAACATGAATTACCCCTTCTTCCCTGACAGAATAAATAAGTCCAATATCCAGAACACTTTCTTTGATTTCCGGATCAAATACTTTTCTGAGCCTGTCTACAAATCTTTTTTCTATCAGCTTTCCTGTGGGTGAGTAGTACTTCTCCATTGTTTTATGTTTCTATATCTGAAATCAAAACAAAAGAATCTTTGCCTGCAGCACAAACAGGGCAGGAGTAGCTTTCGGATAGTTCTTCAAAAGAAGTATTGGGTGCTATTCCATGATCCTTATCTCCTTCTATCTCATCAAAAATATACCCGCACGCAACGCACAGGTATCTGTTTTTTATCTCAACCCAGCCAGATTTCCCATGACTTAAGTGAGGGTTGTCTGTATAAAAATTTTTGTCTGTTTGTTCAGTTGGATTTTCCATGTTCTTTAGATAAGTTTCTGGTAAATCTTCAAACTTTGTACCTGGTTTTATATCATTTACAGGATCTCCTTCTCTCTCTGAGTAAGTATTTCTGGAAGCTAAATTTTTAAAAACTTTCACAAAATAAATCTATTAAATTTACAAAAAACTAAAATCAAAGAAAAAACTAATGATGCTTATATTACAACTTTTAGAATTTATGGATGTGGCTCCCGCAATGCCAGTATTATTTGTGCTTTCAATAGTCATTTCCCTGACTCTGCACGAATACATGCATGCGGTTTCAGCTTCTCAATTTGGAGACAAGACCCCTGAATTTATGGGGAGAGTCACGCTAAATCCTGTTAAACATATTGATCCCTTGGGGGCAGTGGTGTTTTTAACACTTGGTTTTGGCTGGGCAAAACCGGTTCCAACAAACCCTTTTAACTATAAAAAGATTTCGCCAAAAATTGGGCATGGACTGGTTGCTCTGGCAGGTCCTATGGCAAATGTTTTTCTGGCAATCCTGTGTGCTTTGCTGATACTTGGGCTTGCTGTAATGACCGGAGAATCCACCGAGCTGCTTTATCCTCTGTTTGATTTAAATCTGGATTATCTGTTTTCTACATATAACCCCTTCATTGTTAATGGTGTTATTTTTTTAAATTTTATGCTGATTGTGAATATACTCACCTTTGCCTTTAATATGATCCCTGTTCCGCCACTGGATGGATCCAAAATTTTGCAATCCTTAACACTGAACAAATATTCCATTAAGTTCTGGGAAGTATTTCAGGAGTATGGACCAATAATTCTTTTTTCACTTCTATTGCTTGGAACACTGACAAGGGGGGTGTTTAACCCTTTGATTTTATTTGTAGATATATTCAGCATGCCAATTAATCTGCTTATAGGGTTGATTATTTAGACCTGAAATTTTATTTATTGATATTTTTAGCATAGTCATTAATTTTCTCTTGAATTTAAATTGTAGTACCTTGAAAGTCAGTAAAAAAACAGAAGGAGATCAATTAGAAAGCATGCTCAAAAAGCTTAGAAGCATGGTTAATTCTTACGATGTTAAAAATAAATGGATAAAGAGTCGCGAAAAAAGCGTTGATCCAAGAAAAGACCCTAAGTCCAAAAAGCTCAGAAAGCAAAAGGCTGTCAGAAAAATCAACTTTTTAAGGCAGGTTAAAAAAGAAAGGCTGAAGGTATAATGCACCTCCGTCTCCTGTTTAAAGGAAAATTTAAACGAGGTTTCAGGAGGAGTATATTTTTGGAAGTCAAGAAGATAAATC
This sequence comes from uncultured Candidatus Saccharibacteria bacterium, assembly GCA_964389605.1. Taxonomy (GTDB): domain Bacteria; phylum Patescibacteriota; class DYJS01; order DYJS01; family CAYMEI01; genus CAYMEI01. Next base: position 11,866 of record CAYMEI010000013.1, read on the forward strand.
AAAATAAAAAGTTACACAGGTACAGTACAAGAGTAGATATACTGTTGGATGCAGGTCAGAAGTTGATAACACAGCTTAACCTGACATACAGAAACAAAAATAAGCCCACGGATATTTTATCGTTTAAAATAGATGATGAATACGCCCAGATTATAATAAGTTTAATAGAGATAAAATTGAATAAAAGCAAAGAGTTTATCTTTAGCCTTCTTGAGACAATTAAACACGGTATACTTCATATATTAGGATATGACCATGAGACTTTAGAAGAAGCCAAAAAGATGACCATTGCCTGCAAGCAAATCTTCTAATGAGAAACATCAAGGGGGGAATTAATGTAATAGACATAGGAAGTTCTGAGATTATTGTTTCTGTTGGAAGAACAACTGACTCTGGAGTAGAAATACTTGGGCTGGGTAAGTCCAGAAGTGCAGGAATCCGAAACGGTATGATTACTGATATAGAAGATTCCAGCAATGCAATACTTCATGCCGTAAAAGAAGCAGAAAATATAACAGGTATAGCCATAAGATCTGCTGCGGTTGCCATAAAAGGCAAGTTTTTGTCATGTACTAACAGTTCTGGCGGGGTAGGCATTTCAAGCCCAGATCAGGAAATTGCAATTGATGATGTTGTAAGGGCAATAGAAGCATCAAAAAAAATAGGTGTTCCATATGGGTACGAGATGATCCACATACTCCCCAGAAGTTTTTCTGTTGATGGCTATACAGGGATCAAAAACCCGGTCGGGATGAGCGGTGTAAGACTTGATGCCGAATCTCACATAAATATTGGGCTTTCATCTGTCTTGAAAAATATCAATAAGGTTCTGGAAAAATCTAGGGTAGCTAATCTGGGGTTTATTAATCAGATTATTGCAGAAGGATACTTTGGGCTTAACGAAAGCCAGAAGGATCTTGGAGCATTGATGCTTGATATTGGCAGGGATGGAATCTCATACACTATTTTTGAATCAGGAGAGGTATTGCTTACCGGTTATTCAGGTTTGGGGGCTGGAAAAATTACCAATGATATTTCTGTTGCTCTGAAAGTTAATATCTTTATAGCGGAAGAAATAAAAAAGAAGTATGGTGATTGTTTTGCAGATGAAGATACTGGCGGAGAATTTAATTTAAATGAGTTTGATCCAGAAGAAGATAGAATGATTTCCAGAAAGTTTTTAGCTCAGGTGATATCTTCTAGGGTGAGAGATATGTTTGAGTCTGTTTTTGGCTCTATCAGTAGATTTCATCCAGATGTAGAGTTTCATGCAGGTGTAGTTATCAGTGGTGGAGGTGGAAATTTAAGAGGTATTGCCAGGCTGGCAAGAAAGTTCTTTGGTCTTTCATGTCAGGTGGCATCACCATTGGATATAGTAAGTTCAATGCCTAATTCATATGATCCAAAACACTTGGGATCAACAGCTCCTTTACACTGGATGCTTGATGATAATGCACCTACTGATTTTGCTACAACTGATACAAGATCCTTAAAATCCAGAGGGCAATCTAGGGGTTTCATTGACTGGTTAAAAAGTCTTTTGCCGTAAACAATATAAAGCTTACTTTTTTTGTTCTTTATTATACTATATGCAGGCTATTTTTATTGTGGTGTAGCAAGGAAATAATACTTATTAACCTAATTTAATATACTATTTTCTATAAATTAACTGCCAGATTCTTTAAAAAATAAGTTTATATAAAGTATAATCAGCAGGTAAATAAAACTAAAAATAAAAAGGGGTGCTTCTTTTATTGCATCCATATTCCCTAGGTTCGTGGAGCTGTTTTTTATACTCTCGGCCTGTTTTTTATCACTCAATAAACCACTGTCTGCATGTTGAAATCTGAAAGCATTGTGTAAAGTTATAGGTACTAATATAAGCAGAAATACCACAGAAGCCAGATAGTATCTTTCAACATAAAAACTTAAAGATGAATTTCCCGGAGTTTTCTGTATGCCAAAGATGTCATAAACAGTTGGAATTATTGTAGTAATTACAATCCCCACAAAGGTTGTAATGGCCAGGGGGCCAATGGTTAGAGAGAGGAATACTATCTGCTTATCTTTTAAGTCCCTGCCTCTGTTTCTTAAGAAGGACATGAAGATAATCAGGGCAAGTAATGTAAAAATTGTATATTGAAAAAAATCCAGCTGTCTTTGATCTAAATTTAAAAAGTTATTTTGTCTTAACCCTCCCAATGTACCCGGGTCCGCTCCAAATAGAAAAATGTAGATTGTTCTGGGGATTAACGAAAAAGATGATTGTTCAATCCACCCAATCCAGACCCCATTCATGATCTGAAACACTGCAAGCACAATGTTGGGTATAGCAAGTATGCCTGCAATCCAAAATGTATTCCAGTTCTGTAAAAAGAATTCTTTAAAACTTTTTACGGGTTGCCTAAGCCAGACTAGCCAGTTGAATAAAATAAACAGTATAAGAGCGTAGAAAAAAGCTATATACTGAACAAAAAAACTTAAACCTAAAAGTATTTGAAATTTTATGATTGTCTGTTTGTGTTCTGGACCATATACAGAAAAAGATTTCAAAAAGTAATAGACAGCTCCCGCCAGAAAACTTGCAAGCAAGGTGTACATCCTTGCCTCTGCCCCATATCCCACAAGCAGAGGATTGCAGACAATTGTTAATAAGATCAGTAGTATTTTAAGTTGACTTAACTTTAGTTCCTTTAAGATCCTGAAAGAAAAAAATATTGCAGGGATAAAAAATATTACCGATGCAAATCTTAAAACAAAGACGGAATCTCCAAAAAACAAAGTGAATATCTTGAGTAAAATATAGTATAAAAACGGGTGCACATCGTATAATAAATGTTCAAAAGTATTACTTGCGTTGTGTTCGCCTGCATCCGGTAATGAATTGTAATATTCTTTAAACTGATCCAGATTTTCCTGATTTATAGATGCCCTTGTAAATCTTTCGTCAAACCAGATGTCTCCACGGGATAAATTAAAGTTGATTGCAAGCATTAAGTAGATAAGACAGGATAGAACAAGTGGCCAGCTATTTTTTAGAAAATTTAATACATGATGTTTCAATGCGTAAAGTCAGCATAATACTAACTGTTTTATTATTATTTGAATATTAAACTCTTGCAAGCTTTACTTAATACATTTTAATCTTTAAGTATTATCATCTGCTTATCCTTATCCTTTCCTTCTTTGCATTCCTCTAAGAAATCTACTTACCCTACCCATTACACTGTTTTACTTAAGTATATCCTGAATAAGATTATTTATAACTTCATCATCTACTTGTTGCTGCCTTTTCAGATCCCCAAGAATAGATCTGGGTAGCTGTTTATTTTTTGATAACTCTTTTAGTCACGAGAGTAGTTTATATATAACATTATTCTCCAAACTACTATTAAAAATCTTATCAATTAATCCTAGTGGAACCTCACCGCTTTTAACAAGGGATGTCAGGGCATCGGTGGCACGGATTCTTACAATTTCACTCTCATCCTTCAGACGCTCAATGAGCACATTAATTAATCCTTCTGGAGTGTTTACTTTTTTCTTTTTAAAGGTCAGGTTATCTTTAATAATTTGAA
>CAYMEI010000014.1:0-15089 GCA_964389605.1 uncultured Candidatus Saccharibacteria bacterium
TCAGACTTTAGTAGCTAAACTCTAACTGTGTACTATTAGACTTTAGATTAAGGGGTTGGTAGGGGGGGTGGTAATTGGGTGGGTTCTGTAGAGACAGAAGGCGAAGATTTAAGCCAAGGATGAACCTTGTAGCTGGATAACTCGGAGCTAAGTGGTGTTTAGTGTGGGGGGTCTAATATAATTCCGTTTTTGTGGTGTTTATGATATTTTTTTTGGGTGGAGTTTGTCTGGAGCATTTAGCTATTTTTCTTAAGGCTAAAAAAACTAAAACTTAATCAGATGACTTATTTTAAACACAAAAAGTACTTCGTATCAACTGCTATAACATACCCAAATTCTATTCCTCATATTGGATCTTCTTTTGAGTATGTTTTAGCAGATGCCTTTGTCAGGTTTTTAAGAATGATTGGGAAAGAGGTATTTTTTGTAACCGGAACTGACGATTTTGGGTCTAAAAATCAAAGAAAGGCTTTAGAAGAGTACAAAAAGCAGAACCTTGGTGCAGATATTAATAATCTAACTGAGCAGGAGGTACACAAAATAGCTGGTGAGTATATTGATTCTATGGTCAAAAAATTTAAAGAGGTGCACAAAGATTTAAATGTAAATTATGATTATTTTATTTCTACTGCAACGGACCCGCATCATAAAAAATCTGTACAGACAATCTGGGGTAAAATAAAAGAATCCGGAGATTTTTATGAACAGGATTACTCAGGATATTATTGTGAAGGATGTGAAAGCTTTAAGACAGAAAAAGATCTGGCAGGTGGTAGATGTCCGGAGCACCCTAATAAAGATTTGGAGTTTATGACAGTTAATGATTTGTTTTTTAAAGTTTCTAGGTATTCAGATCAGATAAGTAAACTTATAGAATCAGGTCAACTGCTGGTTAAGCCGGATTACTATAAAAAAATAATGCTGGATTTTCTAAAAGAAGGTGTTGATGATACTTCGGTCACAAGAAACAAAAATCAGCTGAAGTGGGGCATACAGGTGCCAGACGAAGAAGACAGGGTGATGTATGTCTGGATAGATGCCTTGACCAACTATATTACCGCCAGCGGGTATTCCTGGGACAGGGAAAGGTTTAAAGATGTATGGGAAGACTCTTATAAGGTTCATATAATCGGGAAGGGCATAGAAAGATTTCATTTAAGCATCTGGCCATCCATGCTTTTATCTGCTTGCATACCAGTCCAGAATGAAACTTTTATCCATGGGTTTATTACAGCAGATGGGCAAAAAATGAGTAAAAGTCTTGGAAATGTTATAAACCCGCAGGATATTACAGCAAAGTATGGAACCGATGCTTACAGGTACTGGTCTTTAACAAGAGGTAGATTAAGCGAGGATGCAGATTTTACCTGGGATAAATTTATTGCAGTTTATAATTCTGATCTGGTGAATGGACTGGGGAATACTCTTAACAGAGTTATGGCAATAAGAAAGACGGACATTAAATTTGATACTGCGTCAAAAGAATTTTCAGAACTACTGAATGTAAAAGATATTGCAGATCAGGGACATAATATTTCTCAATCCATTGAAGACATTATAAACACAGCTCACAAAAAGGCAGAAGAATCTTTTTATGAATTTAACTTAAAACCTTTAAAAGATCAGGTATTTTTGGCAGTAGATAAAATGAATGAGTTTTTTAACAGGTGTAAACCCTGGGAATTTGAAGAACAGAGGCGCGAGATATATGCAGCTTTTTTGGCTGAGAAACTTATTGAGGTTTTTTATCTTCTGTATCCTGTTATTCCTGAAGCATCAGAAATTGCCCTAAAAAAACTTGCAGGCAAATTTAATATGAAAAATAATAGTTTTTATATTAAACTACAAAGTTTTTTTGCAGGGGTGGATGAAAGTCAAAAAAAGTTCTTGTTTGATAAAAAATAAGTTCTTGTAAGTAGTCCTCATTTTCTTGGCAAAAATATTTAATCCAGCAGGAATTCCCCACTATATATGTGTATGGACAGGGACTTCTTTCTAAATCTTTCCGTCTGTGCCATATGGTTAATTAAATTTGATATGGAGAGCCCTTTTTGCGGTGTACAGTTTCAAGCTTCAGGGGATATAATTTCAGAAAAACTGTTTTATTTCTTTATATCTGGGTACAGGAGGATGTCTGAACTTAGGCAGAAAGCCACAATTATTCTTCAATTAATTGTTCTAATACTTTTTATTTCGGGAGACATCTTTTAGGTGCAGAGGCTACTTTTTTGTTGTATTGGTATGAATAATATAGGCTGGACACGATATGTATTATGCATGGACCAGAAAAATATGTATAATGCAATCAGTCTAGCTGGTCAGCATGCAGGATTGGCTGGTCTGGATGTGATTTTAAAGTATTATGTATCTTGCGGTCTGTGTATAAATAATTGAGCAAAAGACTTTATTTTGACTCTATATTCATTTTAAGCGGAGCTTGATCACAGAAAATAATAAGGCTGACTGAAAAAGAACATAATCGGAATACTGATTTTACTTTTAAAAGTAATTTGTTAGTTTGAGATGAGTTGAGTAATGTATCTATTACTATGCTTCAACAAAAAATGATTCAGCCTTTATCTTAAAGACCTAAAGGTGTTCCACACTTTTTAAGTTTTAAAGAAGTAAGTTTTTAAGTTTAAATGGAAAAGAAGAAAAAAGAAGAGATTTTTAAATACGGCTCCATAAGAGTAAAAGGTGCCAGACAGAATAATTTAAAAAATATAACCATTGAGATACCTAAGAACAGACTGGTTATTTTTACAGGTCCGTCCGGATCGGGTAAATCAACTCTGGCTTTTGAGACAATTTACATAGAAGGACAGAGAAGATATGTAGAAAGCCTTTCACCATATGCAAGGCAGTTTCTGGGTATTTCTGATAAGCCTGAATATGATTTAATAGAAGGTCTGTCTCCGTCTATAGCTATTAACCAGAAGACTGTACCAAGAAACCCCAGGAGTACAGTAGGAACAATTACAGAAATATATGATTATCTAAGGCTAATGTATGCAAGGGTTGGAGAAATTTATGATCCATACACAGGAATCAAAATAGAAACCAATACAATTGATGAAATAGTTGATGAGGCATTAAAATTTACACCCGGCACAAGACTTATCATTTTATCACCCAAGGCCTCGGGAGAAAGAGATTGTGCGACTGTTCTTAGAAACATAAAGGAGGCAGGTTTTGTACGGGTAAGAATTGATGGCGAAACAGTGGAAATCAGGAATACAATACCGGAGCTTGATGAAAAAGTGGGACACACCATAGACATAGTTATTGATAGAATAGTAGTTCCCGAAACCATAGATCATTCTTTCAGAGAAAGACTAAACGACAGCATAGAATCTGCTTTGAATATTTCAGAAGGGCGGGTTAAGATGCTTGATTATGATTCTGGAAAAGAGGTCTTGTTCAATCAAAAGGCTTTATATTCGGATGGTACACCTGTTCTTGATTTAACTCCTGCATCCTTTTCTTTTAATTCTCCACAAGGAGCATGCCCGGACTGTCATGGACTTGGAACAAAGCTGGAAATATCTGAGGATCTCATTATATCCAACAAATCTTTATCTATAAATGATGGAGCAATAATCCCACTGACTACACAGGTGGGTAAATTAAACTGGATAGGCAAGGTTCTTGATCAGGTATCCAGCAGGTATAAGTTTAGTCTGGATGATCCTTTAAATAAAATCAGTGATGAAAATATACAAAGAATACTTTACGGAACCGGGGGCGAAGAGTATGTAGTTGAGTATGAAGGGGGAAGTTTTACTGGAAGTTATAAAACAACATATGAAGGTATAATACCCAATATAGAAAGACGGTACAAGGAAACCAGCTCTGATTTTATAAGATCAGAGCTGGAAAGATTTATGGAGCCAAGAGTGTGCACACTTTGTAGTGGCCAGAGGTTGCGACGGGAAGTGCTGGCAGTTAAAATTAGCGGTTATTCTATCATAGATATCTGCGATGTTCCTTCTGTGGATATTTTGCAGATATTTGAAGATTTGATTTTTGAGGGATCAAGAAAGAAGATCGCAGAACCTATACTCAAGGAGGTTAAAAGAAGGTTGAGTTATTTAAATTCGGTTGGGTTACCGTACCTGACGCTCAGCCGTACATCCTCTACGCTGTCCGGAGGTGAAGCACAGAGAATAAGGCTTGCCTCTCAGGTTGGATCGGACCTTTCTGGTGTTATTTATGTTCTGGATGAGCCTTCAATTGGTCTACACCCAAGAGATACGGAGAGACTGATGGAGACAATACAGTCTTTAAGAGATACAGGGAATACCGTAATAGTTGTTGAGCACGATGAAGACTCTATAAAAAAAGCTGACTACATTTATGATTTTGGTCCAAAAGCAGGAGAGCTGGGAGGCGAGATTACAGCCGAAGGAACGCTGGAAGATATAAAAAATAACCCTCAGAGTCTGACAGGGCAGTATATTTCTGGTAAAAAGAAGATCCCTGTTCCACCAGAAACAAGAGCTATGGATCTTCAAAAGCACAGTATAGAGATCATAGGTGCAAAAGCAAATAATCTTAAGAGTGTATCGGTAAAAGTACCACTTGGGGTGTTCATAGCTGTAACCGGAGTATCAGGATCTGGAAAAAGTACCTTGGTTAATGATATACTGGCCAAATCTTTGATGAGGAAGTTTTACAGAAGTAAAGAAGAGCCCGGTCCTCACAGTAAAATACTTGGCATGAGCAAGTGCGATAAAGCAATAATTATTGATCAGTCTCCAATTGGAAAAACTCCAAAGAGCAATCCTGCAACCTACACAGGACTTTTTGCACTCATAAGAGATTTGTTTGCCTCAACTCCTGCTGCCAAGGCGAGGGGATACAAGCCAGGAAGGTTTAGCTTTAATGTAAAGGGTGGCAGGTGTGAAGCATGTCAGGGAGAAGGATACAACAGGGTGGAGATGCAATTTTTACCTGATGTATATGTGGAGTGTGAGGTGTGTGGCAGTAGAAGATATAATAAGGAAACCCTAGAGGTGACTTTTAAAAATAAAAATATAGCCGATGTTCTAGAGATGACAGCAGAAGAGGCACTTATGTTTTTTGACAGCATTGCCCCCATAAAAAGGAAGCTGGAAGTTTTAAATGAAGTCGGGCTTGGGTATATAAGGCTTGGTCAGCCGGCAACCACTCTGTCTGGTGGAGAAGTACAGAGAATCAAGCTTGCAAGCGAGCTAGCCAAAAAATCTACAGGTCACACTTTTTACATTTTAGATGAACCAACAACAGGACTACACTTTGATGATATAAAAAAATTATTAATAATACTTCACAGACTTGTTGATCAGGGTAACACTGTAATGGTAATAGAGCATGATCTGGATGTAATAAAGACAGTAGACTATATAATAGACCTTGGACCAGAAGGTGGAGATGCGGGAGGTGAAATTATGGCAACCGGTACCCCCTGTGAAGTTGCACAGAATGACCAGAGCATTACGGGTCAGTTTTTGAAGAGATTTTTTAACAGCTAAAATTTCATCAAAAATAATTTTTTCTTAATATCTTTTTAGCAGGCTGTAGCTCAGTCGGCAGAGCGCAGGGCTGGGGGTCCTGAGGTCGTGAGTTCAAGTCTCGCCAGCCTGACTACAATTTATCTTGAATATAGGAATAATTACAAGCACATATCCGCCTAATTTAAATGGTGTCAGTATTTCTGTTAAGTTATTGGCGGATGGATTAAATAAGCTGCCGGGTCATAATTGTTTTCTTGTTATCCCCCGGATTGAAAATGCAGATTACCCGGATAACATTTTACCTGTCAGATCGGTGAGAGTCCCAAAGGCTTTTTCTCCGGATATAAAAATACCTTATCTTTATAAAAAAAAGGCTTTTGAGTTTTTTGAAAGTAATAATGTACAAATTGTGCACTCTAATGACCCGTTCTTTGCAGGGAAAGCCGGTGTCAAGATTTCAAAAGCTCTTGGTGTTCCGCATGTACATACCTATCATACAATGCTGGAGGAATATAAGTATGTAAATGTACCAGGGAGAGCTAGGTATCTTAAAAATCTGAGTAAAAAAACATGTAACAAATCAAGTGCGGTCATTGCACCATCTCAGAAAATCAAGGATTATCTCTTATCAATTGGGGTTACCAGGCCAATTTCAGTTATCCATAATCCACCAAATATTGTAGGGCTAAAACCTGTCCCGAAAAATACCACTTTTGCGAGCCAGTTAGGTATCAAAGATAACGATTTTGTTTTTATCACGCTTGGTAGAGTTGCAAGAGAAAAAAATATTGATCTGGCCATTAGCATTCTTGCACCTCTGATAAAAAAATATTCTAATATAAAATATATTATCTCGGGCATAGGAACTTATTTTGATGAATTAAAGCAGGTTGCAGAAAAACTTGGCATATCAGAGAGTGTTATTTTTACAGGTAAGTACACAAAAGAAGATATCCCCGGTCTGGCATCTTTGGCCGATTACTTTTTATTTACTTCTACAACAGATGTACAGCCATCTACTATTTTGGAGTCAATGGCCTGCGGAGTGCCTGTTATATCTATAGACGATCCAGGTGTGGATTTTATATTGCAGGATAAAATAAATGGTTTTAAGGTGCAAAAAGATAGGCTTGCTAGGGTTTGTGAGGAGGTATACTTAAACCGGGAGCTCAGAAGAAGTTTGTCAGACAATTCGGTTTTGATCGCTTCAGAATTTATTAAGAATTTTAATATTGAAGAATATATAAATTTCTACAGAGAGGTATGTGACAGGTTTAGCGATAGAGTCTAGCCCACCACCAGGGAAACTAATCAATTAACAGGTGGTTCGTCTGGTTTGCTTTATTCAGACTGCTTTATAACAAATTCCAGCTCGTTCATTATTTCAATATCGCAACTGCTTGCTGGTGATTCTGTATTTATGCTGAATTCATAAACAGATTCTGGTTCCATGTTTAAGTATAGTGTAAGTTGTATGAAATTATCAACAACCTCTGTTTCATAATATTGCTCAGAATGCCAGGATTTATCCACCCCTGTTATTTTTGTAATGTTAGTATGTTTTGGAAACAGAAGTACTATACTTCCTATGTACCTGCCATCAAAGTAATTTACACTGCCCGTATGGGTGTATTTAAAATTCCAGTTAACTCTTAGCTTGTCATCACATATTTTATTGAGGGTAAGGTGTCTGGAAATATTTTTACTACTTTTTGAGCCAGAATAATTTGCTTCAAATATTTCTAGGAAGTTCTCCGGGTATCTTTTGTGGAATATATTCAGTTCTTCATTGAAGAAATAATATTCTATGCTTTCCTTCTTGTATTCATTTAGCAAAAAATTCGTTGTGCGGTCAGCATCTTTCCTGAGTCTGTTAAACACTTCAGGTACAAGGTTTTTATAAAAATCTTTTGCTTCTGAATTATCCAAAAACCCCGTTCTCTTCTTTATATCCGACAGGTATATAAAACTTGAATAAAAGTTTTTTTTATTAATTTCAGTACCTTGATTTTCTATGGAGCCAAATTCATTTAAGAAATTTAAAAAAAAATCACTATCAATAAATATCACTCCATCGATTTCTTGTACAAAGTGTCTGGCCATTTCTGCATTATCCTGTAAAAACACAGAATTATTTGAATCTCTAAATGTCAAAAATTGATTCAAGTGTTTTAATTCATCCGGCGCAGGTTTTAAATTGTAGAAATCATCCAGCTCATAACTACTTCCAATATTTCTTATGATTGATTTATCATTATTTATTTCCAATATTGCATAACTACCTATAAATCCACCGCCCAACCGGAGTTCTGCGTTATTCTGAAAACATACAAGGATTGTTATCTTGTCTTTAAATAAATAGTTCAATTCTTTAGAGAAGCTGATCATGTTGTTTAAATCAAGCTTTTTAGTATACTCAGATACCCAGGGGACATGTTCTAGGTGTTTTATTTCCAGCAGGAACTGATGAATATCGTCAGAAATCTTTCTCAGATTGCCCAGAGAGATATTAATTGACAGTTCATCCTGGTTGAACTCGGCTTGCTCAATGATTCTTTTGTGCTCTATTAACTTGTTTGCCTGAGCCTCTATTCTGGATAAAGCAGAGACTTCTGACTGAGCTATCGAGGTCTTAATACCTGGAATATCTTCTATTAGACTCATAATATTTTCAGGACTTCTGCTCTGTTCTTCCATGCTTAGATCGTTTAGATGATCTTTTGCCATGGTAAAAATAAACAAACCCGAAAAAATAATCCCAAAGCAAAGCAGTAAAGAGAATATTTTTATTACTTTGCCTACAAACATTACATTTTTTTATTAATATAAAAATGCAAATTTGATAAATAAAAAGCTTATTTTCAGGTGTGTTGCTTCTGTTTTTATGATCTTCCTGTTTTTTACATCTGTACTGGCAAGGGCTGGTGATATATATATTGGAGCAACGGTTCTGTCTACAGATCCATGCACGGTAGTAGTTAAAAGTGCACCGTTTACAGGAGCTCAATTGAGTCCGGAAGATCCAAAATCACTGTGTAACAGTACTCAGAAGGAATTGTTTATCAGGTATACTGTTAAGGATGGAGAATCAACACAGGGCACTGTTTATCAGGAATCTAGGAATACTGCTACGGTTGGGCTGATTATTTCTTCAGTTCTGATTGGGTTTATTTTGTCCGGACCAATTCTTATGACAGGAATTGCTTTGGCTCATGCAATGATCCTTGCCGGGTATATAGTATCTTCAGGGGGATCATCTTCTGTGTTTTATCTGCTGGGTTTTATTAGTTTGATACTGATCTACTTTAGCTTAAGATACAGTGAGTTTAAAGGTATAAAGCCAAACAGTCTAAGCACTACAATAGCCTCTGCCGTGCTTCCGATTGTGCTGTCTGTTATATTTCTTTATCTACCGGGTATCAAGATAATTGATTTACTGGTTTTGTCTGTATGCATTATACTAAATAAATTATTACAGAAAGGAGCAATTCATAGCTATAAAAATTATTTGTTTGAGCTTTTAAACAGTAGCCGATTTTTTCTTTTGTTTATTCTTTATTATTCTATCAGAAAAGCCTTGATTGTTGAATATACTGACTCCAGAGTGCTTTTATCTGAAGACGAACTTTTTAACTTTTTGACAGGCATACATGCAATACTGGCATTTATGCTAGTTGTGCCACTCTCATTTTTTAAGATTAAATCATATGCTTTGGGCAAAAAAAAGATATTAAAACATGAAAAGGGGTAGAGATTTAACATAGGGACCTAGCCAGAACACAATAACTATAATAAGTGTTTTAGTAGATTTTTATGGTGAGAAACAGGTATTTGAAAAAGGATTGTTTTTTTGAGCATTTTCCCAAGTATAAAGAGATAAAAAAGATTGCCTGCAAGAATATGAGTTTCTGGCAAAAGGTTAAATCATCTTTCTTTTTATGATACAAAAGGTAGATATCTATATTTAAAAATTATGTATTTGTTATGCGTGCGTTTAAAAACTTCTACTAAATAATAAAAATGAACCACCCTCATTTTGATGACTTGTGCTTAATTCCCAATTCTAAAAAATTATCTAGCTTAAAGTTAGATGAAAACCTTTAAAGAAATTTTAGATACTTACTTAAACTTTTTTAAAGAAAAAAATCATGCAATTATTCCTAATTACTCACTGGTCCCAGAAGGAGATAGCTCTTTGCTTTTTGTAAACTCAGGCATGTTTCCGCTTGTTCCTTATCTTTTAGGACAAACTCACCCGCTGGGGAACCGTCTTGCTAATTTTCAGAGGTGTGTAAGAACGGAAGATATTGAAGAGGTTGGAAACTACAGGCATCACACTTTTTTTAATATGCTTGGCAACTGGAGTCTTGGGGATTATTTTAAAAAAGAGCAGATAGAAAATGTTTTTGAGCTTTATGTTGAAGGGTATGGTCTGGATATTAACAAACTGTTTTTTACTGTTTTTGCCGGGGCAGAAGCATATGGGGCTAAAATTCCTGGAGACGAAGAAGCTATAGAGTGCGTTAAGGCAGGATTTAAAAAATATGGAATTGATGCTGAGGTAGCAGATCCGACCCCTTACGGGCAGAAAGATTTTGGGCCGGGCAAAAAGTATGATCTAAACAATGTCAAGATATTTCCATATGGTATAGATGGTAACTGGTGGACAAGAGGGTGGAGTGAAGGAGAGCCTGGAGGTCCAGACTGTGAAATTTTTTATTTACATGAAGGTGTACCTCAAAACGAAGAAGTTCATGGTTTTGAACATCCAAATACAGAATCCGGGAGATTTGTTGAAATAGGAAACTCTGTTTTTATGCAGTATATCTTTAAAAATAATTCACTTGTAGAAATGGATAAAAAAAAGGTAGATTTTGGTGGCGGGTTTGATAGAATTGTTGCCTCTGTACAAAATACTCCAGATAATTATCAGACAGATTTATTTACGGATATTATTAAAAAAATTGAAGATATGTCCGGTAAAAAATACGGTAAAGAGCTGGACCATGTTTATGAACAGAATGGAGATGCAGAGCAATTAGAATACAGAAAACATTTCAGAGTTATTGCAGATCATGTAAGAGCATCTACATTTTTAGTGGTTGATGGGGTTAAACCAGACAGAAAAGATCAGGGATATATTTTAAGAAGACTTATAAGAAGGGCTGTTAGAAGTGGTTATGCACTGGGCATAGAAAAAGACTTTTTGGCAGAATTATCTGAAGTAGTTGTGGAGGTCTACAAAGATGTGTACCCGCACCTGCAAAGCGAGAGTGGTTTCAGTTAGATTAAAGATCAAGGCAGGTAGACTCTATCCTTAAAATTCTCAGCCGCCTGCTTGTTGTTGCTGGATGCATGTACTGTTTGTCGTCTGGTATGTCGTTTTTAGATTTAGTGTATTCCGGTCAGTGGTGTTTCAGCTGGTGACCATGTAAATCAAGCAAGGTACAGGTATCTTGTATTTAAAAATAATCGTCTTAGGATTATGTGATAGCATGAAAAAGTGGATACTGGTTATTATTTTTGCGTCTACAGGTTTACTGGCTTCTGCAGTATTGGTTCCGTCATACCTGTCAGACAGTGAAGTAGAATTTTGTCTTACAGGGTCTGACTCTGGTGGGTCTGGATGTGATGTGGTTAAAGATTCAAAATATTCAAGCCTTCTGGGAATACCTTTGCCTGTGTGGGGGGTGCTTTTTTATGCTTTTTTAATTATCTGTTCCGTAGCTGGTATATTTGCAAAAGACTTTACAGGTAAAATTAAAAAAATATTTAAAATTCAAATTGACTTTATAGCGGCATCCTGGGGGTTTATATTTTCTTTGTATCTTACATACATAGAAGCGTTTGTTCTGGAAACCTGGTGTTCTTATTGTGTAATGCAGGCAATTGCTGCAGTGTTAATTTTTGTTACTTACATGATTTTCAGTCCTTACTTTTATATTATTTCTTATAAATATTTCTTAAAAAGAATATTATTTTTAATTGACCCGGAAAAAGTGCACGATTTATTTACTAGAATAGGAAGCATAATGGGTAGATATAAATTTATAAGGAGCATATTAAAAGAGATTTTCAGGGTTGATAATGAAAAACTGAAAACAAGCATTGGGAGTGTCAATTTGCCTAATCCGGTGGGTTTATCTGCCGGTTTTGACTACAATGGCAAACTTACAGAAGTACTTGGTTCGGTTGGGTTTGGGTTTGAGTCTGTAGGTACAGTGACTTTTAACATATACGAGGGCAACAGAAAACCAAGACTTGGAAGACTTAAAAGATCGCAGGCACTACTGGTTAACAAGGGCTTTAAAAGTGAGGGTATAAAAAAAGTCTTAGATGAAAATGTTAAGTTTACAGATCCGGATTTAAAGGTAGGGGTTTCTGTTGGGGCTACTAATTCTCCCGAGACTTCTACAGTAAAAAAGCAGATTGAAGACATATTAAAAAGTTTTGAATTTTTAAAAAAACACAAGTCTGCAGAAGAGTTTGCATACTACGAGCTCAATATATCATGCCCCAATGTACTTGGATCGGGAACGCTTGCTAATCCAGAAGACTTAGAGGATATACTTCAGAAAATTACCAGACTGGGGATGGAAAAACCTTTGTTTGTAAAATTTCAACTGGAGATAGAGTGGGAAGAAGCAAAGAAACTGATTGAGATTATGATCAAGTACAGCGTAACAGCAATTGTTCTGGCTAATCTTGCCAAAGATAGAACCAACCCGGATTTTGATAAGCATGAAATTAAAGAAGTTGAGAATTTAAAGGGTAATTTTTCGGGCAAACCAACTTGGAATCTGTCTAATGAGTTAATAGGTAAAATTTATAAAGAATTTGGAGACAAAATTAAGATTATTGGAGCTGGTGGAATTTTTGATGCTCAAGATGCCTATACTAAAATCAAACTTGGTGCAAGTGCTGTGCAGTTAATAACGGGCATGATTTACAATGGTCCTGCCACAATATACCAGATCAACTCGGGTTTAGTGAAGCTACTGGAGGCAGACGAGTATAAAAATATTTCTGAAGCGGTAGGCAAAGGTGGGGCATTTAATGATGGTTAATGTTTAGTATATTTATATTAAAATAGTAATAGATGAGTTTGTTAATTTACTTTTTTACAAAAGAAAACACTATTTCTGATATTGAATTTAAAGGATTTTTGACGGATTACTATCAAAAGAAAGGCAACGGGAAGGAGACTGTATATGCGTATAAGAATCCAAAAACCGGAGCCGGGTTTAATTTAATTAGAGGCAGGGGGTTGCTTGGAAATTTTAACTTTCCGGATTTTTTGAGTGCAGGTGTGGTAGCTGAAATACCATATTTAAAAGGTACTCATTTTGCAGTAGAAGCATTGTCTGAAATGACAGCTTTTGCAGGCAGATTTGGATTATTTTCTGTTAGCTCGGATTCGGAATTTAAGGTGCCTAAAGTTTTTGCTTACGAGGAGTACTTGAGAGCATGGGACAAAAAAAATTACCAAGAGATTCAGAAAAATCAGGATGGACTTAACAGAGATTTTTTTGTTCTTCCTCAGGAAAAACTGCTCTATTCTCAAAGATGGAAACTTGAAATGGATTTAATACAGCAGTCTATTACAGAAGAAAAGTTTGCAGGTTCCGTTCTTGATTTGGGTGTATTAAAACCTAAGCTATCAGAGATATGTGTTACAGCAACAGTTCTGGAGGAGAAAGGATCTGTTATACCGGCGGTGGATTACCTAGTTATAAATGTGGGTGCAAGTTACAAGGTTGTGACCATGGATGATTTTAGCCGTGAGATGGGCAATACTCTTTCTTTTGAGATGGGTGAGTATGGATATAGACTCTTTGAACCTAAGGGT
This sequence comes from uncultured Candidatus Saccharibacteria bacterium, assembly GCA_964389605.1. Lineage (GTDB taxonomy): Bacteria > Patescibacteriota > DYJS01 > DYJS01 > CAYMEI01 > CAYMEI01. The sequence continues at coordinate 13,345 of CAYMEI010000014.1, forward strand.
GGTGAGTTTAGCAAATTTATACAGTATCCCAGGGAGATAACGGGTTTCTTTAGAATACCTATGGAAAAAGTTATTGATCTTGAATATTTTACACTCCCGGAGTAGTATTAACGGTTATTATTCTTAATAAAGCAAATTGAGCATGGGCTACATGGTAAGTATCCATATGCCCTCTACACGGGAGCCATGTCTTTGAAACATATAATATTTTATTGGCACAATGAATTAAATATTCATAGTTATATGCAGATGATAAATTGCTTTTATGATTAATTACTTCATTTTACTTTTGATTGGAAGCAATTGTTAAATTTGAAAAAATAGCCCCGGAAGGAAAAGCCCTTGGTTTTTTAGATGGAAAGGCTGTCTTTGCCTTTGGTGTTCTGCCTCAGGAAACTGCAAGAGTTAAAATTACTAAGAATAAAAAAGATTTTGCAGAAGCAGAGGTTTTGGAGGTGCTGGAGTTATCGGAGCATAGAATTGAACCAAGGGAAGACCATTTTTTATCCTGTAGTCCGTGGCAGATTATAGGTTACTCAAAGCAGATTGAATATAAGAAGCAAATAATTCTAGAATGCTTTAGCAGTCTGGCAGATATAGAATTATCTAATATGCTCAACACTGGTCAACCGGGTAGCCTGGTTCAGGAGGTATCCGGAATGCTTGAAGGGTACAGAACAAAAGTTGAGTACAGTTTTGCGGATAATTATAGGTATCCAGATCAGGCACAGATAGATAGTGGGATATCTCTGGCTTTTCATCAAAGAGGCAAATTTTATGAGAGGTTAATACTTAAAAATGGATGTTTTTTGATTTCTGACAATGCAAACCACACTGCTCTGCAAATACTCAAAAAATTAAATGAGCAGGGTCTGGAATCTAGGTCATTAAAAAGCCTGATTTTAAGAGAAAGTAAGAGCATGGGTGATATTCTGGGCATTTTGTGTATTAAAGATAAATCAATAAAACCAGATTTACATTTTAAGGATTTTAATAATTTATCTGGTTTTCTGGTGGTTTATTCTGATTACAGAAGTCCTGCCTCAGTTTTTACTGAAATCCTAGAAGTGCAGGGAAATGATTTTTTGAAAGAAAAAATTCTAAATCTGGATATCTGCTACTCGTTTGATTCTTTTTTCCAGAATAATATTCCTCAGTTTGAAAGTGTTTTAAGTCTTATCAGGCAAGTACTTATAAAAGATTTGAGTGATAGTCAGAAATATAACAAAGTTGTAGAGCTTTATTCTGGGGTTGGGGTAATTGGATTGTATCTGTCTGATTTATCAAAAGAAGTGATTGGGGTAGAAATAATAGAAAAAGCTATAGATTTTGCTCAAAAAAATGCCCAAGCAAACAACATTAATAATTACACAGCAATCTTAAGTCCATCAGAGAAGATAGATTATAGCATTTTAAATGATACCGAGATATTAATTCTGGATCCACCCAGAACAGGGCTTCACAAAAAAGTAGTGGATATGATTTTAGAAAAAAAGCCTGAAAAAATAGTTTATCTGTCGTGTAATCCTATAACTCAGGCACGGGATTTTAATTTGCTAAAGCATGAATATAAAATAACTTATTTTAAAGCTTTTGATTTTTACCCTCATACTCCACACATAGAGAGCTTGATGATACTTGCCAGAAATTTCTAAATAATTAAAAAACTAGTGGTTGGGGGGTGTAGCTCAACTGGTTAGAGCGCTGCCCTGTCACGGCAGAGGTTGCGGGTTCGAGTCCCGTCA